>JACVXW010000124.1 GCA_015661135.1 Chloroflexota bacterium | reverse complement strand
TCACATCGAACAGGTCACTGCCCCGACGCGTGGTCGGATGGACCCGGGCATTGCGAACGATCAGACCGGCGGCTGTCACCGTGGAGCTCCTGGGCGGAGGGTGACCGGATGGGGACGCTGAGCGAACTTCGCCCGACTGGCTTGGACGTGAGTGTGGGCCGAGCGCGCGGCACGCGTCAAGGTCGGGAGGCGTGACCGATGGGCCCGGTTTTCAGGCCCTTCGGCTTGGCGGCGGCGCCACGAACCCCGTAGCCTGTCGACATGCGCCGAATGCTCCTCTGGATGGCCGGCAACCGCTGGCTTCGCGATCGATTGCCAAAGCTCTGGTTCGCGCGCCGGGCGGTTCGCCGGTTCATGCCGGGTGAAGACGCCGAGAGCGCGCTCCGGGCCGGGGCGCAGTTCCAGATCGAGGGGATCGGGTCGCTCTACACGCGGCTCGGGGAGAACCTGGTCCGCATCGAGGACGCCGATGAGGTCGCCGCGCACTACCTCGGGGTCATGGACGAGATCCGCGAGCGGCGACTGGACGGTGAGATCAGCGTGAAGCTCACCCAGCTCGGCTTCGACCTGGACGTCGAGCGGACGTTCGCCCACGCGTCCGCCCTCGCGACGAAGGCTGCCGAGAACGGACGGTCGCTCTGGGTGGACATGGAGGGCAGTGCCTACACCGAGGCGACGATCGCCTTCTACGAGCGGCTCAAGGCGAGCCATCCCAACGTCGGGCTGTGCCTTCAGGCGTACCTGCGACGAACCGCGGCGGACGTCCGACGCCTGCTACCGCTCCAGCCGGGGATTCGACTGGTCAAAGGCGCGTACGCCGAGCCCACCGAGATCACCTACCAGGCCAGGGCCGAGGTGAACGCGAACTTCCTCGCGCTGTCTGTGGCCATGCTGGAGGCGGTGCGGGCCGGCGGGCAGGTGCGGATTGCGCTGGGCACCCACGACGTGGGCCTCATCGGGCAGGTCGCGGAGCATGCGGCCGCGATGGGCCTGCGCAAGACCGCGTTCGAGATCCAGATGCTCTACGGCGTCCGATCGGACCAGCAGTCCCGCCTGAACCGCGAGGGATTCATCGTCCGGGACCTCATCGCCTACGGCGAAGCCTGGTATCCCTGGTACATGCGGCGGCTCGCCGAGCGGCCGGCGAACGTGCTCTTCGCGCTTCGCCAGATGATCGGCTGACGCGGGCGGGGTTGGTCTGCCCGTTCGGCGGGTACCCGGCGGTCGCCTAGCGGTCCGCCCAGAGCACGTAGGTGACGGTCCTCAGCCCGTAGCCGAGATCGAGGACGAATGTTGCCCCGTGTCCACCGTTCGTCACCGCCACGAGGTCGCCCCAGGAGCTATCCGCGGTCCCACCGGCCGCGGCCGCCGGGGCTGCAGCGGGCGCCGCGGCGATCGTCGTCGTGCTGTCCGTGTGGCCGTAGATGACCTCGAGCCAATCGTAGTCGTGCTGATTGGGATGCTGGTTCGTGCTCGGGTCGTTCGTGTAGTCCATGCACGACCCGAGATTCGCGTTGCCGAACGTCACGTCCTGGTGGTCAAGACCAAACGCATGCCCGACCTCCTGGCACATCACCATGTTCCGCCAAGGTGTCGTGTCGTACGGCGGGTTGTTGAAATAGGTGTCATTCACCTTGACCGTGGCCTGGGTGATGTGCGTCCCGCCCGTGATGCTGATCGACGCGACGCCGAGCCAGCCGTTGTTGCCGTAGGTCGCGTTGCAGACCTGGATGGTCCCGGCCTTGGCTCGACACTGCTTCGGGCGCGATGAGCTGCCGTCGACGATAGCGGTCTCGAGAACGGTCGAGACGTTCCAGTCGTTCCTCGATGTGACGAGGATCGGATCCCAGGTCGAACTCAGGTTGTCGCCGAGCTTCAGGGTGAACGGATTCGCCGTCCGGGCCCAGTGATATGGAGGACCCCATGAATGCGTCGCGGACACGGCCGTCGGTGCGATCAGGACGAGGCCGAGCCCCAGGCTGAGGAGAATCGTTCGACGGGTCGCTCGAAACATGATCGCGGGCCTCCAACGGTGACATTCGGACGGTCGGAATTGGCGAGAGAATACGCCCCTCCTCCCATGCACGCGAGCGGTCGGCCAAGTCCGTGGTGCACGGTGACAACGCCGCCCCGGCGCGGGCAGGTTCCGTTGCCTGTCGTTGTTATCATCGCGCCACGATTCATCACCGCTGGTGGCCGTTCCGGTACACGGGCGCCCGGTTGGATTCAGGAGCCCTCAGACCGATGCGAATCCGTGACGCCAAGCCAGAGGAACTGGCGCCCAGGCAACCGCGCGCGCTCAGCCCGCGCCAGCTGGCGATCCAGAAGCGCGATCAGACGATCGTGAAGCTGCTCAACGAAATCGCCGTCGGACCCATGTCGTCGATCAAGAAGATCGAGCTCGAGGATGGCGAGAAGATGGTCACGATCCGGGCGGCCGTGAATCGCCAGGTGAAGGCCCACCCGGCCGATATCAACATGGGCGTGCGCGCCGGCGCGATCTTCCTCAGCCGTTCGCTGATCCCGGGCACGCGAGGTCGTCGCCGGAACAAGAAGGCCTGACGAATCGCGGCCGCAACCTACGCGCCGGACGGCTCATCCAGCGGCATCCCGGCGTCGTGACGATAGAACGAGCGCGTGTCCGGTGACAGCGGCGTGTTGCCGGCAATGAGATCGGCGGCGCGCTCCGCGACCATCATCACCGGGGCGTAGATGTTCGCGTTGGTGACATAGGGAAAAACGGACGCGTCCACGACCCGCAGGCCGTCAACGCCATGGACACCCACGGTCAATGGGTCCACGACAGACTTCAGGTCCGTGCCCATCTTCGCGGTGCACGACGGATGGAGCGCCGTCTCGCCGTCGCGGGCGACCCAGTCCAGGATCTCGTCATCGGTCTGGATCGCCGGGCCGGGCGAGACCTCGCCGCCGTTGACCTGGGCCATCGCCGGCTGGTTCAGGATTGCCCGCGCCACCCGGATCGCCTCCACCCATTCGCGCCGGTCCTGGGCGGTCGAGAGATAGTTGAACCGCAGCTCCGGGTGGACGCCCGGGTCAGCGGTCCGGATCTTGACCGTGCCGCGCGCATCCGAGTACATCGGCCCGACGTGGACCTGGTAGCCATGCCCGCCGGTGGGCGCCGTGCCGTCATACCGGATCGCCAGGGGCAGGAAGTGGAACATCAGGTTCGGGTAGGCCACGTCCTCGTTGCTCCGGGCGAACCCGCCGCCCTCGAAGTGATTGGTTGCGCCCGGTCCGCGTCGCAGGAAGAGCCATTGGGCCCCGATCCACGGCCGGCGCCACTTCTCGAGCGAGGGCTGCATGGAGATGGGCTTCGTGGACCGGTACTGGACGTAGACCTCCAGGTGGTCCTGGAGGTTCTCCCCGACCCCCGGCAGATCGGCGACGACGGGGATGCCGAGGGCGCCCAGCTCGCCGGCATTGCCGATCCCTGAGAGTTGCAGCAACTGCGGTGAGTTGATCGCCCCGCCGGCCAGGATCACCTCGCCGGCGAGGACCCGACGCACCTGGCCTGAGCCGGCCGAATACTCGACGCCGATCGCGCGCTGGCCCTCGAACAGGATCCGGGTCACGAAGGCCGACGTCCGGATCACGAGATTGCGACGGCGCATGACCGGGTGAAGGTAGGCGCGGGCCGCCGAGATCCGGCGTCCTCGGCGGATGTTTCGGTCGAACTTGGCGAAGCCTTCCTGGCGGTAGCCGTTGACGTCGGCAGTGAGGGGATACCCGGCCTCCTGGGCGGCCGCGAAGAAGGCATCGAACAGCGGATTCGTGGCCGGTCCGCGCTCCAGGGGCAGCGGTCCGCCGCGGCCGCGCCACGGATCGCCCGGAGCTGCGGCGAGCGTGTCCTCCATCCGCCGGAAGTAGGGCAGGCAATGGGCAAAGTCCCAGCTGGCCATTCCGGGATCCGCCGCCCATCGCTCGAAGTCGAGCGGGTTGCCGCGCTGGAAGATCATCCCGTTGATGGACGACGAGCCGCCGAGGACCTTGCCCCGGGCGTGGTAGATGCGCCGGCCGTGCATGAACGGCTCCGGCTCCGACTCGTACTTCCAGTCGTAGAACCGGCTGCCGATCGGGAATGCGAGCGCCGCCGGCATGTGGATGAAGACGTCGAACCGCCAATCTGGCCGGCCGGCCTCCACGACCAGGACGCGGGTCCCGGGATCCGAGGTCAGGCGATTGGCAAGGACGCTGCCGGCGGAGCCGCCGCCGACGATGACCACGTCGAACTGCTGGGTGGGCACCCGGCGATGCTAGCAGCGCGGACTGCGGCGAGCCCGGCTCGTCGTCCCGTCCGGGCCCAAACCGGGCCCATGCCGGGTCAGGCTGGGAACGCCGCCACGGCAAACTGGACGGCGAACTGCTTGCACCAGATCACGACGCTGGCCGCACCGGTCCCCAGTGCGCCGGCCGGCAGATCCATGTTGAAGTTGCCGTCGGTCGCTCGGAGCTGCCCGACCTCGATCGCGGCGCCCGTGTAGCCCGCCGGGTCCGGCGAGACGTAGACGTACAGATCGGGTCCGTTCCTGACCGGTCCCGGTCCGCGGGTCGGCGAGGCCGTCCGGCGTCGCGGCCGGCGCCGATGGGCTTGCGGGCGCCGCGCTCGGCTGCGGTTCGTCCAGCGCCGTCCGGATGAACAGCGGTGAGCCCAGGTACCAGGCACTCGGCAGTCCGACGGCCAGGGCGATGACCACCACGAGCCCGGTCCGGCGGGGATGTCGACGCGCTGCGGCAAACCAGCCGCGCCGGCGGGCCGTGACCAGGAGCAGGACGGCCAGGACCGCGGCCGCGACGGCAATCGGCACCCGGTTCGGGTAGAGGCTGGTGGCGAAGAGGCGCTCGAGGTCGCCGATCAGGTTCATCGGGCGCACTGTCGCCCGCCGGCGTGACGCGAAGATGACAGCGTGGCGGACCGTGTCACCACGTCAGCGCGTCGTCGGCAGGCGGAACCAGAAGGTGGTCCAGGCCTCGTCAGACGCGGCGCCCACGCGCCCGCCGGCGTCCTCGATGAGGCGCTTGACGATGGCGAGGCCGACGCCCGCCCCGCCGTGCGCCCGGTCGCGCGACTTCTCCACACGGTAGAAGCGCTCCCAGACCCGCGGCAGATCGTCGGGCGGGATGGCCGACCCCGTGTTGGCCACCCGAACCACCAGGCCGCCGTCGGTCCGTGCCGCCTCCACTCGGACACTCCCGCCGCCGGGCGTGTAGCGAACTGCGTTCTGAAGGAGGTTTGCCATCACCTGGGCGAGTTCGTCGGCACGCGCCTCCACCACGAGCCCGTCCGTGGCATCCACCGTGAGCTCGATGGACCGGCGGGCAAAGGCCGGAGCGGCCAGGTCCGCCGCGGCGCGCACGACCGCGCCGAGATCCACGACCGTGGGACGCGGCCGCTCCCCCTCCGCGCCGGCAAGGACGTCCAGCGAGGCGGCGAGGCGGCCCAGGCGGTCTACCTCCTCACGGAGCGAGTCAAAGAGCGCGGGTTCCGGTGGGAGCACCCCGTCACGGAGGGCCTCGAGATAGCCCTGCAGGTTCGTCAGCGGCGTTCGCAGCTCGTGGGAGGCGTTCACGACGAACTCGCGCCGGAGCATCTCCTGCTCCTCGAGCCGGTCTGCCAGGGTGTTGTAGGCGGCCGCCAGCGCACGGATCTCCGAGGCGCCCTCCTCCGGTACTCGTGCCGTGAGATCGCCCGCGGCCACGAGAGCCGCGGCGCCGGCGACGCGCTGGATCGGCCGGGCCAACATCCGCGCGAAGACGGCCGCGAGGACGAACGCCACGATCGCGGCGACGATCAGCGCAACACCCACCACGATCGTCACGCTCGCGTCGAACATCTCGTTGGCGTGGCCGGCGGAGTCACCGGCCGCCACCATCAACGCCGCGAACGACTCGCTGCCTACGCGCAGGACGCCGATGGCCACGACCGCGACGGCGATTCCGGCAACCACGATGGCCGCCAGCGCGATCCTCTCCGCAATCCCGCCCCGGACCTTCATGTCGCCGGCCCGACCAACTCCACCGGGCCCACGGACCGATAGCCGGCCCCGCGGACCGTCGCGATATAGCGGGGCGTCGCCGGGTCATCGCCGAGCTTCTCGCGCAGTCGTTTGACGTAGACATCGATCGACCGGTCCGTGACCTCCGCCTCGCCGACCCCGTGGATCGCGTCAAGGAGCTGGTCCCGGCTCAGGATCCGGCCGTCCGCGGCGAGCAGCGCGGTCAGCAGGCGGAGCTCGAGAACGCTCAACGACACCTCGCGGCCCCCGACCCTGACCTCGAAACGGGCCACGTCCACGTCGAGATCGCCGGAGCGGTAGCGGACGTCCGGCGGCTGGTCGGGCGACTCCCGCTCCACGCGACGGAGGATGGTCCGGACCCGCGCGACCAGCTCCGCCGGCGAAAACGGCTTGGGCAGGTAGTCGTCCGCCCCCAGCGTCAGGCCCTCGACACGATCGCCAGTCGAGCCGCGCGCGGAGAGGACGAGGATCGGAACGTCGCCCATCGCCCGAGTCCGGCGGATGACGGCCAGGCCGTCCACCTCGGGCAGCATCAGGTCCAGCACCACGAGCCGCGGCGGGGTCTCTTCGATCGCCCGGATCGCGGCGCGTCCATCGCCGGCCGTGATGACCCGGTACCGCTCGCGCTCGAGATACGCCTTCACGAGCGCGACGATCTTGGGATCATCGTCAACGACGAGGATGGGGGCAGGCTCGACACGAGGCATGAACGGGATCATGGCCGCTCGAAGCCTGCGGGACAACCGTGACGCGTGAGTGACGACGGCGAGACGAGAGGTCAGACTCTCATCCGATCCTCAGGATTCGACGGCAACGTCCGGTCCTCGACCCGCCCGTCGCCCCAAGGAGGTCCAGCCATGGAGCAACCGACCGTGTCCAGTTTCGAGGGACGCCCTCTTCCCGATCCCACGGAGCCCGCCTGGGACCAGGGCCTCGCCTTCGATGTCGAGACGCTTCTCGACCGGCGGCGGGTGCTCAAGCTCCTCGGAACCGCCGGGGCGGGAGTGGGCCTGATTGCCCTCGCCGCCTGCGCCCCGGCGGCGTCCGGGATCGCGACGGCCGGCCCTGGGGCAAGCGCGTCGGCAACGGGCTCCGGAACCAACGGCGCGGATTGCGCGGAGATCCCCCCGGAGACGGCTGGTCCCTTCCCCGGTGACGGATCCAACGGGCCGAACATCCTGTCCCAGTCCGGCGTGGTTCGAGCTGACATCCGCTCGAGCTTCGGGACATCCACGACCGTCGCCGAGGGCGTGCCGATGACGATCCGCCTGACGATCCTGGATCTCGCCCAGGGATGTGCCCCGTTCGCCGGGGCGGCCGTCTACGTCTGGCACTGCGATCGCGACGGGAACTATTCGATGTACTCGCAGGCAGCCGCGTCCGAGAACTACCTGCGCGGCGTCGGCGCGGCGGGGACGGATGGCGTCGTGACTTTCCAGAGCATCTTCCCGGGCTGCTATCCAGGTCGCTATCCGCACATCCACTTCGAGGTCTATCCGAGCTTGGCGGCTGCGTCGAGCGCGGCGAACGTCATCGCCACCTCGCAGGTGGCGCTCCCGGCGGACACGAGCGCCGCCGTCTACGGGACGACGGGCTATGAGGCCAGCGTGCAGCCGTTCGCGCAGGTGAGCCTGGTGACGGACAACGTCTTCGGGGAGGACGGTGGGGCGCGTCAGCTGGGGACCGTGAGCGGGACGATCGCCTCGGGCCTGACCGTGGACCTCGCGGTGCCCGTCGGCAGCTGAGGCAGGACGCTACCTCGATCTTGGGATCGTCATCAACGACGAGGATGGGGGCGGGCTCGACACGAGGCATGAACGGGATCATGGCCTCCCAAAGGCTGCGCCACAACCGTGACGGGTCCGTGACTCAACCGGGGCCGACCGCAAGGTTGCACTTCGGTCGCGCGGGTTGACGGGGGGAGGGCTCTCCGTCACCATGCGCGGGCAATGAACCACACCTGCGTTTCCTGGAACATGTGTATGCGCTGGCGGCCCCGCCGTGCGGAGGATGGGGTCTGAGGTCACGCGCTACCTGACAACGTAGGAGCGGGACCACAGACACTGGTCCCGGGGCTGCGACTCCACATCGGAGCCGCAGTTTTTTGTTCCTCCGAGCAACGCGACGGGTGACCGCCGACACCGCTCCGCGGCCCACAGGCTGCACGGGACCTGACTCGCCCCTTTGCCAATCATGGAGGAAATCAATGAGCAAATCACGGTACGGCGCCGTCATCAACACTGGCGCCGCAGCCTTCGCTGCGACACCTTCGTCCGCGCTGGCGACCTTTCGCGTGGAGAGCCGCCAGCAGCTGGGCCTCAGGAGCACGGTCCGAACTCGGAGCTTCACGTTCGATGTCGATGAGCCGCCGAGTCTCGGCGGCACGGACCTTGCCCCCAGTCCAGTCGAGTATGTACTGGCCGCCCTGGCCACCTGCCAGGAGATCACCTACCGCCTACACGCCGATGCTCTCGGCATTCCGCTCGATGGTGTCGCCGTGACCCTCGAGGGCGACATCGATCTTCGTGGGTTCTTCGGCACCGATGAACCGATCCGCCCCGGGTTCCAGGCGATCCGGGGCACCGTGACCCTGGACAGCCCGGCCTCCGTCGGAGAGCTCGAGCGATTGCGCGACCACGTCGATACGCATTGCCCGGTCTTCGATCTGCTGTCGAACCCGACTCCCCTCCATCTCGAGCTGCTCACGCCCACGGCCCTGCCCGTCGACGCCGTGGCCTGAGCGACCGACATCCAAGGAAAGGACCCACCGACATGGCCGAGCTCGATCCCAGCACCTTCCGACCAGAGACCCGCGCGCTGCATTCGGGTCAGAAACCCGATCCCGCGACGAACGCCCGGGCGGTCCCGATCTATGCCACGACGAGCTACGTCTTCAATGACGCGGCCCACGCGGCGCGCCTCTTCGGGCTCCAGGAGTTCGGGAACATCTACACCCGGATCATGAACCCGACGACCGATGTCTTCGAGCAGCGGGTCGCGGCGCTGGAGGGTGGCGTCGCCGCCCTCGGCGTGGCGTCGGGGCAGGCGGCAGAGACGCTGTCGATCCTCAACCTCGCCCGGGCCGGCGACAACATCGTGTCGTCCTCATCGCTGTACGGCGGCACGTACAACCTGTTCACCCACACGCTGCCGAAGATCGGCATCACGACGACACTTGTCGACGGCTCCGACCCGTCAGCCTTCGGGCGCGCCATCAATGAGCGGACGAAGGCCGTCTTCCTCGAGCTCATCG
>JACVXW010000123.1 GCA_015661135.1 Chloroflexota bacterium | reverse complement strand
CCTCGACGATCTCGGCGGCCATGCCGTCGTAGAGGTCGTTGTGCATCTGCTCGACCAACTCGCCATCGGCGAGACCCGAGAGATCGATGTCCTGGTAGCCGTCCTGCGCCATCGTCGTCAAGGCTCCTGATCGTCGCGCGGCGTCCGCCTGCGGGCGCCGATCGTCGGTGGTCTCGTGACCGCCGTCGAGGGCCGGTTGCATCGTGCGGGCGGTGCCACATCGTGGAACCATGCCGTATGATGGAACGAGTCGATCGACAGCCTAGCCGACGAGGGGGCCAATGTCCAGAGTCCAGAGCATCGAGCGCGCCTTTGCCGTGCTTGGCGCGCTCGCCGACGGGCCTGTTGGCGTCACCGATGTCGCGGGGCGCGTGGGCCTGGCGAAGTCAACGGCCGCGCGGATGCTCGCGTCGCTCGAGCGCGAGGGGGCCGTGGAGCAGGTCCCCGGCGAGACGCGCTACCGCCTCGGGCCACGGATCACAACGCTTGCCTCCGGGCGGATCGAGACGCGGGGCCTCGTGGCCATCGCCCATCCGACGCTTGCCGACCTTGCGGCCCAGACCGGCGAGGCGACCGGCCTGTCCGTCCCGGACGGGCGGACCGTCCACTACGTTGACCAGGTGGACTCGCCCAATCCGGTCCAGGTCCGCGACTGGACCGGCTCGCGGATCCCGATGCACGCGGTCTCGTCCGGGCAGGTCTTCCTCGCCCACCTCTCCCCATCGGCGCTCGCCCGGTTCCTGGCCCAGCCGCTGGAGCAATTCACGCCGCGGACGCTGACTGACGCGGGGGCGCTGCTGGAGCGCCTGCGCGAGGTGCGCCGGGACGGGCACGGCTGGGTCCGCGAAGAGTTCGCCGAGGGCATCGCCTCCGTGGCGGCGCCGATCGCCGGCCCGGACGGGGAGGTCGTGGCCGCCGTCCACATCCACGGGCCGGTCTACCGGTTCCCGGCGCCCGGCTCCGAGGCCGCCCTGGCCGCGGCGGTTCGGGCGGCTGCGGCCCGGATCGGGACGCGGCTGCGGGGCGGCAGCTGACCGTCAGTAGTCCAGGACGCGAATCCACATTGCGCGCCCTTTGTTCCCGATGTTCGTCACCCTAGATGCGGACCCAGCCGATCTCGACCTTCCGGCGGCGAGAGCCAGACGGCGACCCACATGGGCCGCGCCTGGGATGCCTGGCCAATGATCTGGTCTCGCCTGAACGAGCGGCCGCAATGGCGACCGAACATCGGCCAGTCGACGTGTGATTGGTGTAACGCTTCGCTGCCCTCCGCGTCCTCTGCATGTGATCCGGCGCCGTGGAGGTACCAGATGAACCATCATTCAGTCCATCACGACCATCGACGGCGCGGGGGCGCGCTTGCTCTCGCAATCGCCCTGCTGCTCGCGTCCACCCAGGTGGCCTCGGCGGCCACGTTGAGCCGCTCCTGGCAGGCGAAGATCGTCGCCGGCACGGCCACCATCTCGGCCTACACGAACGGGACCGGAGCACTGGCCCTCAAGTTGACCGGTCTCAAGGCGTCGACAAGCTACGCGACGATCATCTACCGCGGTACGTGCAGCACTGTCGGCGCGAAGCTTCTCACGCTGGTGTCGTTCGCCACGACGAGCGCAGGCGCGGCGACAAAGTCGATCGCGCTCACCTCCAGCCACGTCGGATCGATTACGTCCGCCACGAGCGGCGGAAACACCATTGCGATCCGCGTTGGCGCGGGCACGCTCACGAAATGCGGGCTGTTCACAGTCCAGCCGGTCGTGGCCGCCCGGGTCAGCTTGGGCAATCAGGCGTTCGGACTCGCAGCCGACGGGACGTCGGTCTGGACGGTGAATTGGGACGACGCCACGGTGAGCCGGATCAACCCGGCGACGAACATCGTGACCGCGACAATCGCGGTAGGCCGACACCCGGACAGCATCGCCAGCGACGGAACGTCAGTGTGGGTGACGAACCAGGGCGACAACACCGTCAGCCGGATCGACCCGGCGACGAACACAGTGACCGCGACCGTGCCTGTCGGGACTGGGCCCCTCGGCGTCGCGATCGGCGGCGGGGCGGTCTGGGTTGCCAATAACGCGGCCAGCAGCGTCAGCCGGATCGACCCGGCAACGAACGCCGTCACGGCTACGGTCCTCGTCGGGGTGGGTCCCGCCGTTGTCGCGTTCGGCGAGGGTGCCGTCTGGGTGACGAACTGGGACGACGGCACGGTCTCCCGGATCGACCCGACCTCCAACACCGTCGTTGCCACGATCCCCGTGGGGGCGGTCGATTCCGTGGTCGCTGGGGGCGGGTCCGTTTGGGTCTCCGTGTGGGGCTTCCCGGTGTTTGCGAATGGCTCGGTCGCGCGGATCGAGCCGGCAACGAACACGGTCACGTCGCAGGTCACGGTCGGCTACAACCCCGTCGGCATGGCCATCGTCGGCGACACCCTCTACGTGGCGCTGGCCGGGGATCCCACGATCGTCCAGGTGCGAGGGGGCGCCGTCACCGCAAGAATCGCGGTCGGCATGAAGTCGTACCGGCTGGCGCCTGGGAACGGATCCCTCTGGGTGCTCCACCCCGTCGGCTCCGGGATTGCCGGTGCGGGACTCTACGCCGGGGGCGTCACGAGATTGAACATCTGAGCCCTCACCCTCTCACGGCCGGCGGTGTCGCGGCCCTCCACGACGTTGTGGACGGACCCGGCCCGCCGGCTGCAAGCTGGCATCGAGAGCCCTACCTGGAGGACGTGGTGTCGCAATCCCGTGCGAGTCGGCCGCGCGGCACGACGGCCGTGATGGCCGTCGTCCTGGCGATCCTGACGGCCATCGCCTCGCCCGCCGGCATGGGGGCCCGGTCGACCGATTCACCCGGTGCACTCGGTGGGAGCCTGACACGGCGAGACCCCGCTGAGGTCCTCCGGGGCGCGCTGCGGGGGCTGGTCTCGGATCGGCTATCAGGTCTGGACCGCGGCGTGGTGGCTGAGGACGTGATCACGACCATCGCGCTCGCCTCTGGCGAGATCGCGGTCACCATCGAGCTCGAAGTAGTCGCCGACTCCCGCGTTCTGGACCGGCTCGCCCGCGATGGCGCTCGCGTCGTGAACGTGGGATCCACGACCGTTGAGGCCTATGTCGCGCCCGGATCGCTTGCGGCTCTCGCCGGCATCCAGGAGATTCGATCGATCAGGGCGATCCCGCGACGACGGCCGACGTTCACGAGCCTCGGCGCGAGCCTGCACGGAGCCCCGGCCTGGCACTCCGTCGGGTACGCGGGTACGGGCGTCAAGGTGGGGATCATCGACGGCGGGTTCAGCGGGCTCCTCGCCCGGATCGGCGGCGAGGTCCCCGCCAACATCCACGCCCAATGCTACGCAGATGTCGGCAGCCCTTCCGCCGACCTCGCGACCTGCGAGAACGGGGAGACCCATGGCACCGCGGTCGCCGAGACGATCGCGGATATGGCACCCGGCATCGAGCTGTATGTAGCCGACCCGATCTCACCGCTCGACACCGCGGAGGCTGTCGCCTGGATGACCTCCAACGGGGTCCGGATCATCAACGCGTCGTGGTCGTCCGGCTTCCTCTTCGATGGCCCCGGCGACGGGACGTCACCCTACCCAGACTCCACGTACGCCCTCGTCGACCAGGCGGTGGCCTCCGGGGCGTTCTGGGTGAACTCGGCCGGGAATTCGGGTGCCTCAGGCTGGACCGGGAACTGGGCCGATGCGGACGCCGATGGACTGCTCGAGTGGGCGGGCACTGACGAGCGCAACAGCGTCACGCTCGCCGCCGGCGAAGGGATCGTGGTCGCGATCCGATGGGCGGACCGGTGGGGCGCGTCGGCGAACGACTACGACCTTCAACTCCTCCACGGCACGACCGTGGTCGCGTCCAGCGAGGACGTCCAGGCAGGCAAGGGCGACCCGTACGAGGTGATCGAATACACGGCGCCGGGGGCCGCCATCTACGACATCGTGGTCAAAAGGATCACCGGTACGCCAACGAGCCGCATCCAGATGCTTGCGTATGCGGGTCCCTTCGTCAGCCTTCGCCACCAGGTGCCTGCCGGGACCCTCCCGTCGCCGGCAGATAGCGCCAATCCAGGCATGGTCAGCATTGGCGCGGTCAATGTCGCGTCGCCGGACACGATCGAGCCCTTCAGCTCTCGCGGCCCCACGCTGGACGGCCGGATCAGGCCGGACCTCATGGCGGTCGACTGCGCGCCGACGACGATCGAGGTCGTGTTCTGCGGAACCAGCCAATCTGCGCCGTACGTTGCCGGTGCGGCGGCGCTCCTCCTGCAGGCGGATCCTGGCCTCACGCCGGCCCAGCTCGCAGACCGGCTCCGCTCGCGGGCCATAGCTCTGGGCACCCCGGTCCCGAACGCCACCTCCGGCTGGGGCCGACTCGCGCTCGGGGCAGCACCTCCAGGTCCCGCGACCAGCCTGGCCTTTGTCGCCCCGCCGACCGGAGCGGTCGCCGGCGCGCCCCTGACCGGGCAGCCGACGGTCAGGCTCGTCGCCGCTGCCGGCGCCACGGCGTCGGCCGGGACCTCGAGCACGGCGACGGTGACCCTCTCCCTCGGATCCCCCGCTGGGGCGACTCTGGGCTGCGACGGCGGCCTCTCGAAGCCGGCGGTCGGGGGGATCGCGCACTTCACGGGTTGCGCGGTCGACGCGGTGGGCACCGGCTACGCGATCACGGCGAGTGCCCCCGGTCTTGCGCCGGTCGTCTCGCCATCTTTCGAGATCCTGCCGCCTGGCGCACCGGCCCCATTGACGATTTCGGCGAGCGCGCCGTCGATCACGTGGGGAGGGGACGTCACCATCACCGGGAGGCTCGTACCGGCCCCGACGAGCGTGGCGCGCTCGGTCGAGTTCCAGCGGTCGGCCGATGGCATCCGCTGGACCGCGCTCGGGGTCGCCACGGCCGATACGGATGGGCTGACCCGCCTGCCGATCCGACCGGCGACCACCTTCTGGTATCGGGCCTTCTTCGCGGGCACACCCGATCTTCCGGCCGCCACGAGCTACCCGGTGCGGATCGCCGTCAGCCAGAAGCTCCTGCTCAGCGCATCGGTGACACCACCGCGGACGATCGCGGTGGGACGGACCGTGACGTTCACCGCGACGGTCAGGCCCCTGCTCGCAGATCTCCCGCGACCAAAGGTCACGTTCGTCGTCTATCGACAGGTCGGCACGGCATGGATCCTGTTCCGGCGCATTGACGTCGTCGCCACGGCAACCGGCCGGGCGGTCTTCGCATGGCGATTCTCGCGGGCGGGCTCCTGGTACGTCCGTTCCATGGCCCAGGCCACCCCTTCCAACGCCGCGAGCGCCTGGAGCTCGCTCGCCCGGTACGTCGTCAGGTAGGCTCGCCGTCCCTCCGGCGGATTCCCGTGCCTACGCGCTTCGGCTATTCATCGGTCACGATCGCTGCCTCGATCTCCAAGGCGACGCCGGCGATGCTGTTGCCAGTACCGGTCCTTCGGGGCGGGCGCCAGCGTTACATGCAGTGAAGCCCGCCGTCCACCTTCAGGTTGATCCCGTTCATCGCCGGGTTCTCGAGCAGGAACGCAGTCGCGCCGACAATGTCTTCCATGGTCGTGAGGCGGCTCGTCGGGGTCCGCGCGAGCGTGGCCGCGAGCGCTGCCTGACGGGTCTCCCAGTACGGGCTGTCGCCCACGATCCCAGGATGGAGGCAGTTGATCCGGAGCGGCTTGAGCTCGTGGACCAGCGTTCGCACCAGGCCCTCGACGCCGCCGTTGACCGTGCTGACGGTCGTGGACCCCGGATACGGAAGATCCTTGGCCTGACCGCCGAACATCACGATCGAGGCATCGGACGTGAGGCGGTCCAGCAGCGCATGGACGACCTCCGTGTAGCCGACGAGCTTGAGCGTCGCCAGCCGGACCGCCCCGCTGATGTTGTAGTTCGCGACCGTGTTCTGGTCACGATCGATCGCCACCAGCACGAGGTGCCTGACCGGCCCGACGCCCGCGAGGGCCGGGGCAATCGTCTC
>JACVXW010000122.1 GCA_015661135.1 Chloroflexota bacterium | reverse complement strand
ATGCCGATCTCCACCGCGTTCGTGATCTGCGAGGCGTTCGGCTGGGAATCCGGGGTGGACAAGCGGTTCGAGGACGCCCGCCCGTTCTTCGGGATCTACACCTTCGTGCTGGGCTTCGGCGCCCTCGTGGTGCTCATCCCGGGGCTGGATCTCCTGCCGCTCATCCTGGCCTCGCAGAACCTCCAGGGCCTCCTGCTGCCGATCGTCCTCGTTTTCATGGTCATCCTCGTCAACGACGCGCGGCTCATGGGCCGGCATCGAAACGGGCGGGTCGCGAACGTCCTCGCTTGGGGCGCCGTG
The DNA here is from genome assembly GCA_015661135.1 of Chloroflexota bacterium. Classification (GTDB taxonomy): domain Bacteria; phylum Chloroflexota; class Limnocylindria; order Limnocylindrales; family CSP1-4; genus UBA5189. The sequence continues at coordinate 4,465 of JACVXW010000122.1, read as the reverse complement.
GGGCTGGTGATCGCCCTGGACGCGGTGCTGCTGGGCGTCACCGCGCTCGGCATGTTGGGGATCTCGTTCGGCTGAGCTCCCGCGCCGCGCCGGCCCGGACCCATCGCCGACCCGGACCCATCGACGCCGGCCGGGACCCATCGACGCCGGCCCGGCCGACTCGTGCGCTTCTCACCACTCCGATGTTCTTCTCCGCAGAACCGATCCCGAAAATCGGGCGCCCGGTGCCCAGCCCGATCGGGTCCGCGACCTCGCCTGGTGGGTCGGGCATCTGCCGGCCCCGATGCAAGGAGCCAACACCCGCCCGCAAGCGCGGTCCCCGTGGTCCGGACGGCTCCTTGCGCCTTCGTGAGGTCACTCTGGCGCCTCCCGCCCCGGGCCACGCTGATGGACGCCTCGCCGGCGGCAAGGCGGTCCGTTCATGGGCCGGGTGATCCGCCGATAAGCGCCATTTGGTCTCCTGTCCAGAACACGACCGCCGACGTGTCCGCTCGCCGCATGGGATGAGGTGCCACATGACCGGCACGGACACCCGGATCAGCCGGATCAGCCGCCAGGCCACCAACGAGGGCGATCGGGCGCTCCGAAGAACCGCACGAAGGTTCGGGGAGGACTTCCGTGCCCTGCGATTGAGGCTCGGCGTGACCCAGGCGGCCGTCGCGCGAACAATCGGTGTCGCCCGTTCGGTGATCTGCCGGCTCGAGACCGGCGATGACGAAGTCGGCCCGAGGATCCGCGCCCGAGCGTGTGCCGACCTCGGGGCGACCTACAAGATGGCCATGTATGCAGACGCCCAGCCGATGATCCGCGATGCCGCGCACGCGCGCCTGATCGAAACCCTGCTCCGGCTCCGGCATCCGGACTGGCGGGCGACCGTCGAGGCACCCGTCGCGACCGCGATGCCTGGGCCGGCTCACCGATCAACCGACGTTCGCCTAGATGGTGCGCGGCAGATCGTGCTCTTCGAGATGGAGACCCGGATCGAACGGTGGGAGGAGCTCGCGCGGGAGGCCCACAGCAAGCGGGCGGCCGTCCGAGCCGTGGCCCCGGGCGGCGTGGACGTTCACGCTGTCCTCGTCCTCCCGCCCAGCCATCGGAACCGGGCGGTCATTCGCTCCCTGCCGGCCACCGTGCATGCCGCGTTCCCGGTGGCCAACAGTTCGCTCCGTGACGCCCTCACGAGTCGGCCCGGCCCGTGGCCCGGCGACGGGATCCTGTGGCTCCCCGCGGGCCGATAGGGCTCGCCGTCGCGGTCCCCGCCAGTCTCACGGCGACAGCTCGCCGAGGAGCGCAACGGCCGTGCCCGAGCCAAGCGCCACCTCGAATAGCCGCCGGTCGGCCGTGATCAGCGTGCCGCCGGTTCGACGCGCGCAAACGATGTAGCCGGCATCCGGTGCCCGCAGCCCGAGGTCGAGTGCGGTCTCGGCCGAGGCCGACGCGAAGTCGCTCGCGTCGATCGTGGACAGGCGAAAGGCTTCGAGCGACCGCATCAGCGGGCCGGCCGCCGACGGCTCCAGGCGACCGGCACGGACGGCCGCGACGAGTGCCGACGCAATCTCCATCGGGAAGTGCGGTGGCTCGCGGGGGTCAAGCAACCCGGCCACGACCCGATCGCGCACGGCGAGGGCCGGCGCCCGATCGACCTCGTCGACCAGCAGCCAGCGGAGCACGACGCTGGCATCGATGACGACCGCTCTCATCGAGCCTGGAGCCGGTCCGCCCCGAACTCATCGCGTACGGCGTCGAGTATCGCGTCCGCCGTGCCAGATGGACCAGAGGCCGGCCGACCCCGGGCAGCCAGGCGATCCATCAGGGCGGCCGCGCGGCGACGCTGCTCAATCAGTCGTTCCGGAGTGTCCGGCCACGACGCCGCGACGCGACCGCCCGAGTAGGCCGCGGCGACCTCGCTGACCCCTGCTGTCGCAGGTCCCCGGCCCTCGGTCCCGTACGCCGTGCGGGCCGTCGGCGGCGCCGCCTCGCGATAGGCGTCGACCGGGATCCGCACCGACCGCCCGACGCGGGTCACCCGAAGACGGCCGTCGGCGACCCAGCGCCGCACCGTCCGAAGGCTGACGCCGAGCTCCGAGGCCACCTCAGCAGCTGTGCGGTACGGCCGATCACTCATCGAGCAATGATGCCATGCAGTGCCATTCTTGTCAATTGGCACGCTAAAAGACCTTGTGATGGCATGTACTGGCACCTTCCGACGGCCCGGCCGACCCAGTTCATGGCCAATGTTCCCGGGTCGAGCACAACGCGGATTGCTGCGGGGACCCGGCCGCCGCGGGGGTACGAAACAGCCCAGGATCATGGCCAATGACCGGCCGCTGGCCATTAGCCAGGAATTCGCACGGTCGACTCGCCCGTGGGAACCCTGCAACTCGCGCAGTGCTCCCGGGGCGAACGGTGGCCACGAAACTCGACCATGTCCCGGTCCGGATGGCGACATGGAGCGGGGCCTCCTCCCGTGGGAAGAGACCCCGCAGTGGCTACGCGGGAACCTGAGCCGTGCCCTACCGGACGTTGTACCGCTCGATGGGGCTCCAGACGCTGTTGGCGTTGTACGAGGGGATCGGGTTGGCGATGCTCCGGACGTACCAGCTCCCGGCAGTCGGGAACGTGAACGTTGTGGCGGCCTTGCCCAGGGCGTCGATGGTCACGTCTCGCGTCGTGACGAGGGTCCAGGTTCCCCCGATGAGCCGGTAGAACCGGAAGGTGACGTTGGCCTTTGGCAGCTCCGGGCGCGCCGGGCGGACGGTGGTCGTGAAGGTGATGGAGGTGTTCCGGGCGATCGAGCGGATCAGCCCGCCGTTCGTGGGCCGCAGGAGGGCGATCTGGCGGACGACGGTCCGCGTCGTGTTGCTGAGCCCGGCCGAGAGGTCGGCCGCCCCGGGGAAGCGGATCCGGAAGTAGTGGTTGGTGGCCGGTCGATAGACGTACGAGGCGAAGCCGGATGCGTTGGTCACAAGGGTGGCTTCGGTGAACCAGGTGAAGCTGTCGCGGGTCCGCTCGATCGTGAACACCCTGTTCGCACCGCCGGTCCCGAACCGGATGTTCAGGGTCACGCCCTCGCCCCAGGTGATGACGCCGGCCGAGTTGGTCAGGGTGATGGAGGTGCCCCCTGCGACGTTGAACGGCGTCGAGGTTGCCGGCGCCAGGCCGCTCGAGCTCGCCACCAGCGTGTAGCCAACGCCCTGATTGCTGATCGCACAGCCGGCAAACGTCGCAATGCCAGCCACGGCGACCTTGCCCAGGCCGCCCGTGCAGGTCAGGACGCCGGCGCCAGGATTTGCCCCGAGCGCCAGGGTAGCCGTCTTGGTCGCGGACGCGCCTGTCGTCACGATGTTGCCGCCCGCATCGGTAATGGCGACGATCGGCTGCGTCGGGAATGGCAGCGCCGTCGTCGACGCTCCCGGCTGGGCGGTGAAGATCAGCTTGGTGGCCGGGCCGACCGTCACCGGGAGCGGAGCGCTCTCGGCGGCGGTGAGTCCGCTCGCCGAGGCAATGAGAACGTAGGGGTTGGCGGGCGAGGTCGGACTTGCCTTGCCGATCATGCACCCGGCGAACGTCGCGACGCCGTTCGTCACGACCTTGCTGAGGCCGCCCGTGCAGGTCAGGATCGCCCCGGAAGCGCCGGTGCCGGCCTTGAGAGAGAGCGTCACCGAGGTCGCACTGTCGTGGGTGGCGGTGCTACTCGCACCAGCCCGAACGGCCACGACGGGCTGTGTCGTGAACGCGACCCCGCCGGTCGCACCAGAGGGCTGCGTCGTGAAGGCAAGCCGATCGGCGACGTCGAACAGCGCGCTCGTTGCGGGGGTCAGCGCGGTCGCCGTCGCAGTCAGGGTGAAGCCGACTCCCACCCTGTCGAGGCGGCAGCCGCTGAACGCGGCGATGCCGTTCACCGTCGACTGGTTCAGACCCCCGGCGCAGGTCAGGGACGCCCCACCGGGGTTGGCACCGATGGCAAGGGTCACCGTGGTCGCGGGTGCGGCGCCGACGGTGGATCCGCCCGCATTCTGGATCGCGACCGACGGTTGGACGGCAAGCGCCCCACCGGGTGTGCCCCGAGCCGGCTGGACGATGAATCCGAGCTTCGTCCCGGTGCCGGCTCCGATGTTGAACGACGCGCTCTCGTCTGAGCCACCCTGGCTCCAGGTCGCAGTCAGGCGGTAGTTGGTCCCGGCCAGATCAATCCGGCAGCCGGCAATCGTAGCGATGCCCGCTACGAGGCTCACGGTCGTGGCGGTACAGGTCAGAACGGCTCCCGGCGTGCCGGTCCCCGGCGTGATCGCGAGGCTGATGTTGCCGGTCGCCGATTCGACGACGTTGTTGCCCGTCTTAATCGCAACCTGCGGTTGCTGGGCCCAGACCGCGCCGGGGGCTCCCCCACTCGGATCAACGGTGAACTTCGGCGCCGCTGCCGCGAGAACCTGGGCCGGGAACAGGCCGGCGATCAAGAGTGCCA
>JACVXW010000121.1 GCA_015661135.1 Chloroflexota bacterium | reverse complement strand
TCGGCTTCACGTCGTACGAGGGGACGGCTGGCGTCCCGTGGCAGGCGCCTCACGAACGTCGTGTTCATGGGGATGGGCGAGCCACTCCTGAACCTGGATCGGGTTCTGGAGGCCGTCGCCGCGCTCAACGACCCGAAGCGCTTCGGCCTCGGGGCGCGCCACATTACGGTGTCGACCTCAGGGGTGGTGCCGGGGATCCGTCGACTTACGGCCCTCGGACCCCAGTTCACGCTGGCCGTGAGCCTTCACGCTGCACGCGACTCGCTCCGGGACGTCCTGGTGCCGCTCAACCGGCGCTGGCCGGTCGCCGAGGTCGTCGCGGCCGCCCGCGAGCACGCCACCGCGACGGGCCGGCGGATCAGCTACGAAGTGACGATGATCGGTGGCGTCAACGACACGGACGCCGATGCCGAGGCACTCGTGACCGTCCTTCGCGGCGAGCTCGCCCATGTCAACCTGATCCCGATGAATCCCGTGGCCCACACCCCGTGGTCGGCCAGCCCGATGCCGGTCATCGAGCGGTTCGCCGCTCGCCTGCGCGCGGCCGGCATCCCCACGACAATCCGGCGCAATCGCGGCCAGGAAGTGGGTGCCGCCTGCGGTCAGTTGGCGGCAGAACGTGCAGGCGCCCCGGCCCCTGCCGCGGTGGAGCGCCGGCGGGAGCGGCTGGTCGCCTCGAGTGCCGCCGCCCTGCGCGGCGAGCGAAGCCGCGAGCCGTTGCCCGCGGGTATCGATCCGGGGCTCGCCTGATGGCATCGCCGCGCCGGCGGCGCCCGCACTCGCCCGTTCCGGAGCTGCAACTGGGGCGGGCGCGCGTCGCTGTGAGCATCCTCGACGCGGACCTGGGCAACCTCGCCTACGCCATCCGACGAGCCGAGAAGGAGGGCGCGGACCGAATCCACCTGGACGTGATGGATGGGCACTTCGTCCCGAACCTGACCTTCGGCGCCCGAACGGTCAAGGCCCTCCGCAAACGGACGCGGCTCCCGCTCGATGCCCACCTGATGATCTCCGAGCCGAGCCGCTACATCGACCAGTTCCTCGATGCCGGCTGCGATTCGGTGACCATCCACGTCGAGATCGAGGAGCCGATCGAGCCGACCCTGCGCGCCATCCGGGCGGCTGGACGAGCTGCCGGGCTCTCGCTCCGGCCGGGGACGCCGCTCAGCGCGCTGGAGCCATACCGCCTCCTGCTCGACGTGATCATGGTCATGACGGTTGAGCCGGGGTTCGGCGGCCAGGCGTTCATGGCGGACGTGGCCCGGGCGAAGGTCCTCGCGGCGCGGGAGTTGCTCCGCCACAAGCTCCACGGCGGCGAGGTCCACGTGGATGGCGGGGTCAACCGGGAGACCGCGGAATTCGTCGGCGCGCTCGCGGCCGATGTCCTCGTCGCCGGGTCCGCGGTGTGGATCAAGGGCCGCAACATGGGCCGCGAGATCCGGCTCATCCGGGCCCTCGCCGACGAGGGCTACCAGTTCGGCCTGAACGACGGCCAGCGGCCGATCCCGCGGGACAAGGTGGTCACCTTCGCGACGCTGCCGCGCCATCACGCCCGGACGCTCCAGGGCGCCATCGAGAAGGTCGGCATCCCCGTCCTGATCTTCCGGGCCGGGGGCCTGGACATTGAGCTGCCGGACGAGATCCGGGACTGGGACGTCCTCCTGCCCGCGTCGTCGGAGTCCGCTGCGCTCGAGCGCTTCGGCGCGCGGCGCGACGAGATGCTTCGCGATGCGGTCGCCTGGCGGGCTGCCGGCACACCGCCGGTGGCGTACGTGGCCGCGCCGATCCCGCCGCGGCCGGACGAGGTCGTCTCGTGAGCGAGGAACTGGGCATGGTCGTCGAGGTCGCAGCCCCGCCCCATGCCGACCTCCATCGGCGCAACGACAGGCTGCTGCTGCTGATGATCGCGGCATATGTCGTGGTCCTGTCGGCGCTGATGATCGTGAGCGGCGTGTCGGTCACCCCGGACGTCATGCTCATTGCGCTGGGGCTCGCGGCCGTGATCCTCGGTCGCGGCCGGCTGTTCATCCGCGACTGGGTGCCGTTCATCGGCCTCTTCCTGGCCTACGAGCTGATGCGTGGCTTTGCGGACGACATCAACCGGGTGGTCCACGACGCGGATGTGTTGGGACTGGAGCGGGCCCTGTTCGGCGGACTGCTGCCGACGCAGGTTCTCCAGGATGCCCTCCACCCGGCGACCGGCCTGGATCCCTGGGCGATTTTCGGGACGGTCCTGTACTTCCTGCACTTCCCGCTCCCGATTGCCGTCGCGTTCCTCCTCTGGATCCGCCGTCGGCGGGCCTACTACGACTACGTGGCGGCGCTCATCGTCCTGTCCATGGCCGGCTTCGCGACCTACCTCTACCTGCCCGTTGCGCCACCCTGGTGGGCCGCGGACCGCGGGTTGATCCCGGGGCCGGACGGCCTGCCGGCGATCGAATACCTCAAGGCCCAGGGCTTCAACGACCTCGCCCGGCTTTTCGGCTTCGAGGGCCGCTATCTCTATAGCTATGCGATCTACGAGGTGAACCCCAACCCGGTGGCGGCGTTCCCGTCGCTCCACGCCGGCTACCCGTTTCTGGCCTTCCTCTTCGCCCGGCGGGCCTTCGGGCGGGTCGGCTGGCTGATGCTCGGCTACGCCGCCTGCGTCTGGTTCGCGATCGTCTACCTGGCCGATCACTACGTCGTGGACATCCTCGGTGGGCTGGCCTATGCCTCGGTTGCGTACCTGGCGATCGTCCATGCGCCCGGCTGGTTCCGGCGGGTGGTGGACCGGGCCGCAGACCCCGCGGTCGATGCCGACGTGGAGGTCGCGGAGGCCGGCGACAGCGGCGCCTTCGGACGGGCCATGGGGCGGGTCCGCTGGGGCATCGTCCGCCAGGGGGCGGCGATCGCGATCGTCGGCGCGATCGGCGTCGTGGGCGTCGTGAAGGGGCAGTGGTTCGGCGGCGGCGACTCGCCGGTCCTCCTGGTCCCGTGGGCGGCGGTCATCGGCGGCATCTGGCGCGCAGCCCTGGGCGCCACCTCGCGCTGATGCGGGCCCTCCTCCAGCGTGTCTCCCGGGCGAAGGTCCGCGTTGACGGCGAGACGGTCGCGGAGATCGGCCCTGGGCTCCTGGTCCTCCTGGGTGTCGGGTCGGCGGATGATGACGCGACGGCCGAGCGACTCGCGCGACGGATCGTCGAGCTGCGGATCTTCCGGGATGATGCCGGCAGGACGAACCGCTCAATCCTCGAGGTCGGCGGCGGGGCGCTCGTGGTGAGCCAGTTCACGCTCTACGCGGACACCTCGCGCGGGCGGCGCCCCGGGTTCACGGACGCCGGGCCCCCGGAGCTCGCCGAGCGGCTCTATCGGCGTGTCGCGAACACGCTCGAACAGGCCGGGGTTCAACCGGTGGGTAGGGGAGTCTTCGGTGCCGAGATGGCCGTTGAGCTGGTGAACGACGGACCGTTCACCCTCTGGCTGGACACCGACCAGCCTTCGGCTGGCCGCTGACGCCGCGATCTGCCTAGCGGGCGCTCTTGGTGAGGGTCCGGCGGCAGCGAGTGCAGACCTGCGCCTTGACGGACGCGCCCTTCTTGTCGATGACGAGCGGCTGCAGGTTCGGCTGGTAGCGGCGGTGCGCGCGGACCCGGTTCATCCCCGATGACTGGGGGTTGAAACCGCCCATCGATGCCTTGCCGCAGATCTCGCAGGAACGGGCCATGGTGTCCTCGGACGAAGATTCAGCAGAACGCCGGGCCGGCTGGGCCCGGGCGGGGCGGTATAGTACCACGGACCTCGGCGGCCTCCGACCGACGGCCCGCCGTGCTGACGAGGACCGCCCATCGTGCCCGACGAACCCATCCCCGGCCATGCCCTCGTGACGGATCGCGCCGTGATGGACATCGTGCGCGGCGCGACCCTCGGATCCTACGGGGTGGCGGGCTTCGCCGGCAGTCCGATTGAGCGGGTCCGGGCGTTCCTCGGCGGCCGGACGCCGGGCCTCGGCGTCGTGATGACCGAGCACAAGCTGAATCTCCGGCTCCATCTCCGGATCATCTCGGGACTGCCCGTTGCCGAGGTGGCGCGCCAGGTCGACTCGGCGGTCCGGTACGCGATCCAGCGAGCGCTCGGGCGCGAGATCGATCGCCTCTCGATCAGGATTCGTGGCCTCGAAACGCCGGCCGGCACCGAGCCGCCGCCGCGGCCGTCATCAACCGGCCCGGGCTCCTCGGACCTCGCCGACAGCGGGACGGACGTCGCCTGATGGCCCGCCGAAGCTGCGACGGAGCGGGGCTCCTCGGCGCGTTCCGGGCGGCCTCGGCCAACCTCGAGTTGCACGTGGAAGAGATCAATGGCCTCAATGTCTTCCCGGTCCCGGACGGAGATACCGGGTCCAACATGTTCGCCACGGTCAAGGCGGCGCTGGCCGAGGCCGAAGGGGCGGGCGAGAAGGCCACCGCCGAGCGCATCGCGGCCGCGGCCTCGTTCGGGGCATTGATGGGTGCCCGGGGCAACTCCGGGGTCATCACCAGCCAGATCATGCGCGGCATATCGGAGGGGCTGGCCGGCAAGACACGGTTCAACGGCCTGGACCTGGCCAATGCGCTGGCGGCCGGTAGCAAAGCCGCCTATGGAGCGGTCGCGAAGCCGGTCGAGGGCACGATCCTGACCGTCATCCGGGAGGCCTCGGCGGCCGCGGTTGCCGCCGCCGAACGCCAGAACGACATCGAGGCGGTCCTGACCATCACCCTGGATGCGGCCGAGAAGTCGGTCGCCCGGACACCG
>JACVXW010000120.1 GCA_015661135.1 Chloroflexota bacterium | reverse complement strand
GATCCGATCGGCCCGCGGTGGCGGTCCGCTCGAGCGCCACCGCGGAGGATCTTCCGCAGGCGAGCTTCGCGGGGCAGCACGAGAGCTTCCTGGGCGTCCAGGGAGAGGCCGCGCTGCTGACCGCGTGCCGCCGCTGCTTCGCCTCGATCTTCACCGATCGCGCCATCGTGTATCGCATCCAGAACGGGTTCGACCACCTGAGCGTGCTCCTGTCGATCGCGGTCCAGAAGATGGTCGCGTGCGACCGGGGCAGCTCTGGCGTCATGTTCACCCTGGACCCCGACAGCGGGTTCCCGAACGTGGTCCTCGTCAACGCCGCCTTCGGCTTGGGCGAGGCGATCGTGCAAGGCCAGCTCGATCCGGACGAGTTCTGGATCTTCAAGCCGACGCTGCGGACCGGTCACCACGCCCTGCTCAAGCGGAGGATCGCCCGGAAGACCTGGAAGCTCGTCATGGGAGCCGGCGGGCAGACCGAGCGGGCTCCGGTCCCCGCGGAGGCTCAGCGCTCCGCCAGCCTGAGCGACCCGGAAGCGCTGGCGCTGGGCCGCTTCGCGATCGCAATCGAGGCGCATTACTCGCGCAAGGCCGGGCACGCGGTGCCGATGGACATCGAGTGGGCGAAGGATGCCGACGATGGCCGGCTCTATATCCTGCAGGCGCGGCCCGAGACGGTCCATACCGCCGCGCGGCGGGCCGTCCTCGAGATCTTCTCGCTGCAGCCGGGCGGGCCCCGGGAGCGGCTCGTCAGCGGCGCGGCCATCGGCCAGCGGATCGGGGTCGGGCCGACTCGACGGCTCCGCGATCCGCGCGACCTGGAGGCCTTCAAGGCCGGGGAGGTGCTCGTGGCGTCCATGACCGATCCCGACTGGGAGCCGATCATGAAGCGCGCGGCCGCGATCGTGACCGACCGCGGGGGCCGCACCTGCCACGCCGCCATCGTCAGCCGTGAGCTCGGGGTGCCGTGTGTGGTCGGCACCGGCAACGGGACCGAGGTCCTCGCCGACGGACAGGTGGTGACCGTGTCCTGCGCCGAGGGGGAGACCGGGTCCGTCTATCGGGGAGCGCAGCCCTTCGAACGGCGGCAGGTGGACCTGGCGACGATGCCGAGGACCGAGACCAAGGTGATGCTCAATGTCGGCAATCCCGGTGAGGCGTTCCGGCTGGCCGCCCTGCCCAACGACGGCGTGGGGCTGGCGCGCATCGAGTTCATCATCGCGAGCTTCGTGCGCGTGCATCCGCTCGCGCTGCTCCACCCGGACCGGATCCGCGATCCGGCCGCGAGGGCGGAGATCGAAGCGCTGACGGGGGGATATGCGGACCGCGGGGAATACTTCGTCGAGCGCCTGGCCGAGGGCGTGGCCATGATCGCGGCCGCCTTCCACCCCAAGGACGTGATCGTGCGCCTCTCGGACTTCAAGTCCAGCGAGTACGCCGGGCTCGTGGGCGGTCGGGACTTCGAGCCCGAAGAAGGCAATCCCATGCTCGGCTTCCGGGGGGCGTTCCGCTACGCGCACCCGCGCTACCGGGACGCGTTCGCGCTCGAGTGCCGGGCCCTGCGCCGGGTCCGCGAGCAGATGGGCCTCACCAACGTGAAGCTGATGATCCCGTTCTGCCGAACCCCGGCCGAGGGTCGGCGGGTCCTCGACCTCCTCGCGGCCAACGGCCTCGCGCGCGGCGCGAATGGCCTCGAGGTCTACGTGATGGCCGAGATTCCGGCCAACGCGATCCTGGCCGACGAGTTCGCGGCGCTCTTCGACGGCTTCTCGATCGGCTCCAACGATCTCACCCAGCTCGTGCTCGGGGTGGACCGGGACTCGGAGCTGGTCGCGCCCGAGTTCGACGAGCGCAATCCGGCGGTCCTCAGCATGATCGGCATGATCATCGACGGAGCGCGACGCGCCGGACGCAAGGTCGGGATCTGCGGCCAGGCGCCGAGTGACTATCCGGACATCGTCCGGTTCCTGGTGGGGAAGGGCATCACCAGCATCTCGCTCAATCCGGATGCGGTGGTGCGTGGCCTCGAGGCCGTCGCGGCGGCGGAGGCCGCGCGTCAGGCCTTGCGGTAGCGCATCGCTTCCTCGACGCGGGCGCGGGCCAGGCGGGTCGCGGCCTCCCGCGGCAGCAGCCCCCCCGCGCGGGCACGGTCGAGCGTCTCGCGGGTGTTGGCGCGGATGCGCTCCTCGATGGCCGCGAGCGCCTGCGCCTGGGTGCCGCCGTGGTACTCGATTGCCGCGCAGATGACGCCGCCCGCGTTGGCGATGAAATCGGGCACGCTCAGGATGCGGTGGACGTGCATCCATCGTTCGGCCGGCTCGGTGGCGGGGATGTTCGCGCCCTGGATGACCAGCTTGGCCTGGAGGCCGCTCACGTTCTCGGCGGTGAGCGTGTCGGGCCGCGCGGCGGGAATCCAGATCTCGCACGGGATGCCGATGAGCCCGTCGCGGCCGATCGCCCGGCCGCCGGGGAAGTCGGTCAGGGGCCGCCCGGCCCGCTTGTGCGCCATGAGCGCGTCGACCGGGAGCCCCGCGGGGTCGTGGATCGCGCCCCGACTGTCGGAGGCGGCGACCAGCCGGACCCCGCGCGTGGCCAGGAACCGGGCCGCGTGCTGCCCCACGGCCCCGAAGCCCTCGATCGCCACGCGCGCCCCGTCGAGCGCGATGCCGGCCTCCGGCGCCGCGACCTCGGCCGCGATCGTGACCCCCCAGCCCGTGGCCCCGATCTCGTCGAGCGGGATGCCGCCCAGCACGCGCGGCAAGCCGACGGCCCGGTCGATCTCGTCCTTGACCCACGCCATGCAGCGCTCGTCGGTGCCCATGTCGGGACCCGGGATGTACTCGGTGAGCGATCGGATCGCCCGCGCGAACGCCCGGATCAGGCGCTCCTTGTCCGCCGGGGGCCCGGTGGGATCGGCGACGATGCCGGCCTTGCCTCCGCCGTGGGCCAGGCCGGCGGCCGCGTTCTTCATGGTCATGGCCCGGGCGAGCCGCGAGACCTCCTCGACCGTGACGTCCGGAGCCATGCGCACGCCGCCGATGGCCGGCCCGCACGCCACGTTGTCGACGACGACCACGGCCTCGAGCCCGACCCGGGGCTCGCGCAGCAGCACGATCTTGGCGGGTCCCAGGTCATCGCCGATCCCGCGCGCCATGAGGGGCATGTCGGCGTGGCGCTCAGAGCGGCTTGATCAGGAACCGGGCCCGACGGTTCCGCGCCCAGCACGCCTCGCTGTGCTCGGTGCAGACCGGCCGCTCCCTGCCGTACGAGATCGCCACCATCTGCTCCGCCGGGATACCGTGTGCGATCAGGTAGTTCCTCGCGGCCGCCGCTCGCAGATCGCCCAGGCCGAGGTTGTAGTCGTCGGTACCCCGCTCGTCGGCGTGCCCCTCGATCAGGACCAGGCCGGCGGGATTCGCCCGGATCCACGCCGCGTTCTCGTCGAGGATGGGCGTATCCTCCGGGCGGATCGTGTAGGCATCGTAGTCGAAGTGGATATCGGCCAGCCGCGGGACCGGCACGAACTGCTCGGGCGGTGGCGGCAGGCCCGGCGCGGATAGCGTATCGGCATCGGGCGGCTCGATGGCGACCACCGCCGTGGATCGCTCGTGGTCACGCGTGGCGCCGGCGAGGTCGGACGGCGCCTTCGCCGTCTGGCACCCGGCCAGGAAGATGAGAACGATCAGCGGAAGCAGCGGACGTATCGTCTTCATGGCGCCCAGGAGGTGCAAGGGGAGTGCCGGTCTGGGGAGTCGTTTCAGAGCGCCACTTGCGCCCCCCCAGACTCCCGCGCGGACGGAATGCCCACGACAGTGAGGCAGCGGTGTCCCGCGTTACGACCGCCGGGTCAGCGATTCTCACGATCCTGTGTCGTTTGAGGGGTGGCACCCGGCTTGCTCCCAGCGGGTTGACGTGTTCTTCAAGGCGCTCGCCTGCGACTACGATGGCACCCTCGCGTCCGAGGACCGGATCGGTCCCGCCGTCCGCGAGGCGCTGGAGCGGGCCCAGAAGGCGGGCCTTCGTCTCATCCTCGTCACTGGGCGGACCTTCTTCGAGCTGACGCGGGTCTGCGACTGCCTGGAGTTGTTCGACGCCGTCGTCGCCGAGAACGGCGCCGTGGTCTACTACCCGGGCTCGGCCATGATCCGCGACCAGGGCCCTCCGGTGCCCGTCCGGCTCCTCGCCGAGCTCGACCGGCGCGGGATCTATTATCAGGTGGGCCGGGTCATCGTCGGCACGGCCCGCGGGGACGAAGGTGCCCTGAAGGAGGCGCTGGCCGCCGCGGGCGTGACGCGGGATCTCATCTACAACCGCGCCGCGCTCATGCTGCTGCCCGCCGGCGTGTCCAAGGGCTCCGGGGTGCAGCAAGCGCTGCGCGTCCTGGGCCTGTCGCCGCACGACGTGCTGGCCCTGGGCGACGCGGAGAACGACCTGCCGCTCTTCGACGCGTGCGGCTTCAGCGGCTGCCCGGGGGATAGCCTCCCCGCCGTCCTGGAGCGAGTGGACTGGGTCTTCCCCGGCGTCCACGGCGACGGGATCGCGGCCGCCATCACCGAGCAGATCCTGCCGGACCGCCTGACCGTCCCTGACTCTCTCCGGCATCGAATCTCCATCGGATGGGTGGCGGCAACGTCCGGGCCGGTCACGATCCCGGCCCGTGGCGTCAACATGCTGATCCACGGCGATCCGCATTCGGGCAAGTCGTGGCTGGCCGGCGCGCTCGTGGAGCGCCTGGTGGCCGCGCGCTACTCGGTCTGCGTCATCGATCCCGAAGGGGACTATCG
>JACVXW010000119.1 GCA_015661135.1 Chloroflexota bacterium | reverse complement strand
ACCCGGATTGCGTCGACCACCTCCTGCGGCGTCGAAATCCGAGCCCGGGCTGACGCAAGCACGAAATCGGAGAAGTCCGATCTACTCGGTCGCATCGAGCCGTCCCGGACAGGGAGGGCCCCGGATCCAAGGCCAACCCCCACCGAGACGGAGGTCTCGAGCCTGAAACCCGCCGCCGCCCCAAGTGCGAGGCGCAGGTCGTGGGCTCGATCGGGACCGGCGATCGGGTGCGCCATCTCGATATACCCGGAGACCAGGTCGAACGCCCCGGCGGCGCGGCCGTCCGTCGTGCCCGGCGGCGGATTGCCAGACCCGGCCTGGGTGTCGTCGAGCCAGCAGGTGCCGCCACCGCAGGACCCGAAGAACAGGTCGCGGAACGGCAGTGGCGCCGGCTGGGTGACCGCGCGATCGAGGGTCACCTCGAGGGAATCATCACCTTGAGCTAAAGGAAACTGTCGATCGCGGTCGAACACCAGACGCATCGTCAGGCGGTCGTACACGGCGCCCACGCGCAGGGCGGCATAGAGGAACTTCCCATCGTTCATCAGGAACAGGGTCGCGTCCGCGCTGCTGCCTCCCGCCTCCTGGGACATCGCGATGCGGAACGGCACGGCCGCGGCGGCGTCCCACTCCCCGGGGCGCTGCACCCCGTCGATCGTGGCAGTGCCGAAGGGTCCGGTCCGTGCGGTCGCTGCGACCACGGGGACGGGTCCGGCAGGACCGGGCATCGTGGTCAGGGCGAGCGACGCGACCAGAGAAACAACCACGAGCCGGACCTTCACGCGACGCACCTCGATCGCTGGCTGGCTGCGGACCTGGTCCCTGCGTGCCATGCCAATCGGGTTGACGACGTTGACGCCCGTGAATTGTTACGGTCGAGGTCGGGCCGTCAATGGAGCCCGGCAAGACTACGCTCCAACTGGCCCGCCGCCGCGACGCACCGCGCCGCCGCGACGCTCTGCTCCGCCGTCTGGGCCACGAGGCGCCGCAGGACCGCGCACCGCTCCGGCGGGAGTCTGGCAAGATAGCGGCCGCTCGCGCCGTCCCGTATGCCGGGGGGTTGCGATGCGGTCACCCGCGTGGGTCGGTTGGGCAGGTGGTGAGCCCAAGGGTCTGTAAAACCCTCGTCTTCGACTGTGGCAGTTCGATTCTGCCCCGGCCCACCAGTATCCAGTGAAGGCTCAGGCCTCGCCTTCGGGCTCCTCGCCGGCGGGCCAGTCGCCCGCGAGTGCCTCCGCATCAGGCGCATCGAGTGCGGCGTGCAGCTCGTGCGAGTGCAGGCGCAGCCAGCGGCGCCAGAGCAGGTGATCCGGCCGCCGTGCCGCGACGAGGTCCCAGAACCGCGGCCCGTGGCCGAAGACCCGGAGATGAGCCAGTTCGTGGACGACGACCGTCTCCAGGGCCGACGGCGGCGCGAGGATCAGCCGCCACGAGAACGACAGCGTCCGCTGCCGGGTGGCACTCCCCCACCTCGTGCGAGGATCCCGGAGCGTGATCCGTTCCGGCTGGACCCGGAGGGCCGGAGCGTGGGCTGCGACCGCCCGGTCGATCGCATCGCCGGCCCGTTCGCGGAGCCAGGCCTCCAGGACCACGGCCGCCGAGCGCCGGTCCCGTCGGGCGAGTTGGATCAGGAGCTCGTCCCGATCCTCAGCGCCGGACCGCTCCACGACCGACCGGCGCACGGACGGAGCGGCCGCTACGAGACGCAGGCGGTGGAGTTCGCCGAGGTACCGGAACTCGGCCCCGTCCGCGACGCCGCCACGAGACCGCACGACCGCACGCAGCCGTTCCTGCCGCACGACGTGGCGACGGATCCAGCCCTCGCGGTCTGCCAGGAACCGCTCCACCTCGCGCTCCGGCCGAGCCCAGCCGCGACGCGTGGCAAGCGGCACGGAGACGACGACACCGCGACGCGGATCGATCGTGACGCGCAATGTCCGGGATCGCGCCGAGCGCCGCAGCCAGTACGCCAGCCAGCCGCCCGGTAATCGGACCCGGCGCTCCTCGGGATCGGGCGTGGCCGGCATCGCGAGGATGGTGCCATGCCGTGGGTGCATCCCGTTTCCCGTGCTGCCCCCGCCAATCCTGCAATCCTGGCTTGCGACCGCCCCCGGAGCACTGCGTGGGTAGCCGGCCACGGACGGCAGCTGCGACCGCCGAGGACCGACGGATCTCGCGGTCGTGGCGCGGGCGCCGAGCGTGGCGGGGCCGGGAGATGCGCCCCGTCGGGTACCCGGGCGCGCTCGATCCCTGCCAGAACCCGGCGAGTGCTCCCCGGGGGAGCGTTGGCCACGAAACCGCGCCAGTCCGGGCAGTCCGGGCAGTCCGGGCGGCCCGTGCCCGGCGCAGACCGTTGGGATGCGTGCCATGCCGTAACGAACGGTGACGATCCCACGTCTGCCCGGGCATGATGGCGGGACGAGGAGGTTGCGGGTGACAGGTGGGCCCGGGCTGGGCGACGAAGAGCTCACCGCCATCGACGTGTTCGAGGCGACTCCCGTGGTAGCGGCCGCGCTCGTCGCGCAACGGCGGAGGCCGCGACGCCTGGGGCCGGGCCGGGCCGCGGGGGTTGCGGCAGCCGCGCTCGGATTGCTCGTGGTCGGGATCGCGGTCGGCGGCCTGTCGGCCGCGCCCGATCCGTCCGCCTCGGTGCAGGTTTCGGGCGACGCCTCGGCCACTGCCACGACCGAGGGTGGCGCGTGCATGCCGCCGCAGCAGGGCCAATTCCCTGCCGTCACGCTCGCCGTTCGGGGGACGAATCGCGAAGTCGGCGGCCTCTTCGGCTTCGGCTATGGCTACGGCCGCCAGACACAGGTCCCGGGATGGCTCCTGCCGCCCTTCCCGCGAGCCCTCGTTGCCCAGCCTGGGGACACGCTCGCGCTGTCCACCGGCGTCGGGGTCTGCTTCCGCCACCTCCTCGTCGAGTACACCGCGACGAAGACACTCCCCGGCGCGAACCCGACCGAGATGTTCGACGACGACCTGGTCCCGTCCGCTCGGACGGTGGTTCTCGAGGGGCTGCCGGACGGCGACTGGGTCGTTCGGGTCACGGCCCATTTCGACACCCAGTCGACCGAGACGGAACTTGACCTGGTCACCGTCTCGTATTTCCGGATCCTGTCCGGGGCCGGCCCATTCGTGACCCCCGAGCCCAGGCCGACCGTCGCGCCGACCCCGCTGGTCACGCCGGCAGTTCCGTGCAGCAGCGCCCAGCCGACCGTCGACGTCATCGTGTCCCTCGTCGCCGGCCAGGCGGTCCCGGTGCCCGGTGGGACCGACCAGACAGGCGCGGTTCCGGAAGTCCACGCGACCCTCGGTGACCCGATCCGCATGATCGTCGACAAGGAGATCTGTGCCCTCAGCTGGAACCTCCACACCGTGAGCGGCGAAGGCAACAACGAAGCGGTCGCGAACCCGGACGACGATCCGCTCTACGCCGCCCAGAACCGATGGGAGATCGCGAGCTACGGCGAGCAGGTGCTGATCGCCGACCTGCACTTCGCCGGTGGCGTGGACGTTCGCCGAACGTGGCGCCTGGTCATCGACCCGTTCCGAGTCCCCGCGCTGAACCTGGTGGGGCCGGACGGGACCAGGTTCCAGGCGTCGCCCGGCTGCGGCCTGTACATGCATCTCGCCAACGGCTACGAGGCCAGTGACGACTGCGGATCCATCGGCTATGCGCCCGGTCTGGAGGCCCTGCTGGTCGACGCCTACGAGCCGATCCATGTCGAGCTCCCCGGCTGGTATCTGACCTTGTGGAACGCCTCGTGTGGCCAGGTCACGGTGATCGACACGGAGCAGTTCGCGTCGCCCACCGGCTGCGACCTCGGCGGGGCCACGCAGGACAACGGCGGCGCTCCGCTCGAGCCGGCTGCCTTCATCCTGCCGCCGGGCGACACCGTCGTACGGCTCTATATCGGGGCGATGGACGGCCTGGGCAACACATTCCAGGTCACCTACTACGCGCACGTGATCGCGCGATGAAGACGGACGGCGTCGCGACGCCGGTCGTGCCGGTCCTCGGGACCCCGCGCCGGCGACGCACCAGGGCCCAGGTGGGGCTGGTGGCGGTCTTCGCAACGATCGTGCTCGGTGCCGGAATTGGGCTGGTCGGCAACGGGTTCACGCTCCCGGCGCCGTCGCCAAGGCTCGGCGCGACGTCCACCGCCGGCCCGTCCAGTGGCCCGTCTCCCAGCAGCCTGCCATCGTCCGCCCCAACCCCGAGCGTGCTGTGCACGCCGGTCATCGCCGGGAGTCCGCCCGAGATCCGTGTCGGCCGCAATGCGGCTGACGCATCCACCGTCAGCGGACTCGCCCGCGAAGGCCTGCCCGGTCCGGAGGCCTCCGACCCGCCGCCGCCGGCGGGCTGGCCGGTTCCACCCCTTGAGCGCGTGCTGGCGCTGGACCCGCGCTACGTGCTTCGCGTGTCCGCGGTCGGGGAGGCGTGCCTCTACGCCGTACTGGCCGAATACGCGCCGGCCGATCCCTCGCTCGAGGGCCCGTTCCCGATCGCCCTGCGCACCGTGAGCCTGGTCCCGGCGCAGTCGCGACTGGACCTGGGGGTACTGCCGGTCGGCGACTGGATCGTTCGCGTCGTCGCGTCGTTCGCACGAGGTCCCGTCGGCGCCGAAGATGGCAACCAGACCGAGCGGTTCTTCCGGGTCAGGAATAGCGAGGACGACGTCCCGCTGCCGAGCCCCGAGATCCCGCCGGCGGTGCCGTGCGCTGCCCTGCCGGCGGCCGCGCCGGCGCCTGAACTGGTGCTCAGCGGCGGCAGCCCG
>JACVXW010000118.1 GCA_015661135.1 Chloroflexota bacterium | reverse complement strand
GTCCCTCGCCGACGCCGGGGCCCTGCCGCTCCACCGCGAGCCCACGGACCCCGACGTCCTCCTCGGTGAGACCGTCGCGACGTTCGGAGCCGAGGCCGCCCGCGCCGGTGTCAGCATCATCGTGGACGTGCCGAGCGACCTGCCGCTCATCGAGGTGGACCCGGTGCGGATCCGCGAGGTCCTCTCGAACCTGCTCGGCAACGCGCTCCGACACACCCCTGTCGGGGCGACCATCACGGCGTCCGGGAGGGTAGCGGCGGACGGCGCGACCGTCACCTTCGCCGTGGCCGACACAGGGATCGGGATCGACCCAGACCTCCTGCCCCATGTGTTCGACCGCTTCGCCCGAGGACCAGGGTCACGCGGTTCCGGCCTGGGCCTTGCGATCGCACGGGATCTCGTGGTTGGAGGTCAGCATCCCCATCGTGGTCGCCGACGCGATCGAGGGCTGACCCCGCCGGCCAGCACCGGCCGCCGCCGCTATCCTCGGGTGGTGCGCCCGATCCCCGCCCCGTTCGATCGTCTGACGCTCGGCCTGTCGGCCGAGATCGATGTCTCGGGCAGCGAACTCCTCAACCGTCGGCTGCTGACCAAGGACCTTGCCTTCCCGCTCGATGAACGGACCGCATTCGGGCTGCACGGGTTGTTGCCGGACCGGGTCCTCTCGATCGAGGAGCAGCTGGAGCTGGAGCACGAGCACCTGGGCCGGAAGTCGGATGACCTGGAACGCTACATCGGGATGGCGGCCCTCCAGGACCGCAACGCCACCCTCTTCTATCGGCTGCTCGCGGAGCGCATGGAGGAGTACCTGCCGGTCGTCTACACCCCGACCGTGGGCCGTGCCTGCCAGGAGTTCAGCCACATCGTCCGCCGGACCCGCGGCATCTGGCTGACCCCGGCGGACCGGCACCGAATCCCCGAGGTTCTCCGGGCCGCCCCGTTCGAGGACGTCCGCCTGATCGTGGTCACGGACAACGAGCGGATCCTGGGCCTCGGTGACCAGGGCGCCGGTGGGATGGCCATCCCGATCGGCAAGCTCGCCCTCTACACCGCCGCGTGCGGCATCCACCCTGCCCTGACGCTGCCGGTCTCGCTGGACGTGGGCACGGACAATCAGGCCTTGCTGGACGACCCGCTCTACCTGGGGTTCCGGGCCCCGCGCCTTCGCGGCGCGGCCTACGACGCCTTCGTGGAGGCGTTCGTGCAGGGAGTCCACGTCGCCTGGCCGGGCTGCCTGATCCAGTTCGAGGACTTCAAGCAGCACAACGCCCTGCGACTCCTCGACCGCTACCGCTCGCGCGTCCCGTGCTTCAACGACGACATCCAGGGCACCGCCGCCGTGGTCGTCGCCGGCATCGCGGCGGGCATCCGCCACCTGGGGACCAGCTGGGCGGACCAGCGTGTCGTTCTCGCGGGAGCCGGCGCGGCCGGCATCGGGATCGCCCGACTCCTGCGCCTGGCGATGCTCCAATCCGGGATGAGCGAGTCGGAAGCGCGGCGGGCACTCGTCCTCGTCGACTCGCAGGGGCTCGTGCACAGCGGGCGCGACCGGCTTGATGCGGACAAGGTGGACCTCGCCTATCCGTCGGCGCTGGCGGTCAATGCCGGCCTCGTTCTGGACCGCCGGGGGCGCGAGAACGTTCCGTCGCTCCTCGAGGTCGTCGCCGCGATCGCTCCGACGGTTCTCATCGGCACGACGGGTCATGCCGGCAGCTTCTCGGAGGCCGTGATCCGGGCGATGGCGGTCGGCACCGCCCGGCCGATCGTCCTGCCGCTCTCGAACCCGACCGCCAACACGGAGGCCGTCCCGGCCGATGTCCTGGCCTGGACCGACGGCCGGGCGCTGATCGCGACGGGCTCTCCCTTCGCGCCGGTCGAAACCACTGCCGGTCGGCGCCAGATCGGCCAGGCCAACAACGTCTTCATCTTCCCGGGCGTGGGCCTCGGGGCGATTGCGGCCGAGTCCCGCGAGGTCACGGACGAGATGTTCCTCGCCGCCGCGCAAGCACTCGCCGAGCACGTCTTGCCGGAGCGCCTCGAGTCTGGCGCGCTCTACCCGAGCGTGACGACGCTGCGGACCGTCTCGCGGGAGATCGCGATCCTGGTCGCCGGCGAGGCAATCCGGGCCGGTCTGTCGCCACTCCCCGCCGACACCGACGTGGCCGCCCTCATCGACGACGCGATGTGGTGGCCTGCCTACGCGCCGTACCGGCGCGCTTCGGGGCACGCCACGCCGCACGGCATCACCGACGTCGACTGACGGCCGGTCAGGGACCCGGGCTGCCGGAACGGGTCCGCCCTGCGAGGCCCGGCACCACGTGCGCATCGAGTTCGGGAAACGCCTTTGCCACGACGAGCACGCCGAGGAGGCAGAGGAGCCCACCGCTGATCACCGAAAGCTGGGCGCCGATCGCCGACGCCACGACCGCGGCCTCGATGTCGCCGACCTGCGGGCCGCTGGTGACGACGAGGATATGGACGGACGCCACGCGGCCCCGCAACTCGTCGGGGGTCTCCATCTGGACGACGCTCGAGCGGAAGACGGCCGAAACCACGTCCGCACCACCCGCGATCGCAAGGAACAGCAGGGCGAGCACGAAGAACGAGGTCGACAGCCCGAACAGCACGATCGCGGCGCCCCAGGCGGCCACCGCCAGGAGGATCCCCCGCCCGATCCGCCGGAACCGCGACACGCCGCCGGACAGCAGGATGGCCGCGAACGCGCCCGCCGCCGGGGCTGCCGTGAGCAGCCCCAGGCCCACCGGTCCGACCTTGAAGATGTCCAGCGCCAGCGCCGGATAGAGGGTCCGCGGGCTGCCGAAGATCATGGCATTGAGATCGATGGCGAATGTGGACAGGATGAGCCGCCGAGCCCGGACGAAGCTCAGCCCTTCACGGATCGCCGCGAGGCTCGGGCGCCCCGGCTCGCCGATCGGCGGGATGGGTCGGATCCGCAGGATCATCGCCAGGGACACGGCGTAGGTCGCGACATCGACGGCGAACGCGCCCGCCACGCCCACCACCCCGATGAGGATCCCCGCGACGGCCGGGCCGATCACCGATCCGCCGTTGTAGCTCAGCTGGCCGAGGGCAATCGCCGCCCGCAGCCGCTCGGCGGGCACGAGGCGTGGCGTCGCCGAGGAGCGGGTGGGCCACTCGACCGCCGAGAACCCGGAGGCGACGAACGCCAGCACGAAGTACAGCGGCAGGGACGGGTTCGGCTGCAGCGACAGGATCACGAGGGCGAGGCTCGTGATCGCCAGGCCGATCTGCGTCACGAAGAGGACGCGACGCCGATCCAGGGCGTCGGCGATCGCGCCGCCGCCGAGCGTGAACAGAAGGAGCGGCACCAGCTGGGCGAGCACCAGGCCGGCCAGGGCAAGCGTGGAGCCGGTCAGGACGTAGACCTGGTACGGCAGGGCGACGCGCGTGATCTGGTTGCCGATGACGTTGATGGACTGGCCGGCCCACAACCGCCGGAAGTCGTGGTCGCGGCGGAGCGGCTCTATGTCGATGACGAGCCCGCGCGCCGAAGCGAGTCGCCGGCGGGGCGGGGTCGTCACCGCGGCGGGCGGGTCGAGGTGGTCACCCTGGGCGGGCGGCAGACGGAGGCTACTTGTCGCGTTCGGCGAGGACCAGCGAGGCCTGCGCCGCGGCGAGCCGTGCCACCGGTACGCGGAACGGCGAGCAGGACACGTAGTCCAGCCCGATCTTCTCGCACTTGGCGATCGATGCCGGGTCGCCCCCGTGCTCGCCGCAGATCCCAAGCTCCAGGTCCGGCTTGGTTGACCGGCCCAGGTCCACGGCCGTCTTCATGAGCCCGGCGACCGCGTCGTCGAGCGTCTGGAACGGGTTGAACGGCAGGATCCGGTCCTCGACGTACTTGAGCAGGAACCCACCCTCGGCATCGTCCCGGCTATAGCCGAACGTCATCTGGGTCAGGTCGTTGGTGCCGAAGCTGAAGAAGTCCGCCTCGCGCGCGATCTCGTCCGCGGTCAGCGCCCCCCGGGGGACCTCGATCATGGTCCCGAACTTGTAGTCCACCTCCACGCCGGCCTTCGCCTCGACCGCCTTCGCCTCGGTCTCGAGGAGCGCGCGGGTGGCGGCAAGCTCGTTCACGTGGCCCACAAGCGGGATCATGATCTTCGCAATCGGGTGGCCCCCAGCCTTCGTCCGGGCGATTTCGGCGTTCAGGATGGCCCGGGTCTGGACCTTCACGAAGTCCGGGATCATGAGACCCAGGCGGCAGCCGCGGAGCCCCAGCATCGGGTTCTGCTCGTGGAGCGCCTTGATCGTGGCGAGGAGCTCGCGGTCCTCCTCCGACGCGCCCCCGGCCATCTCCGCGCGGGTGACCTTGACGAGCTGTTCCTCCAGGTTCGGGAGGAACTCGTGGAGCGGCGGATCGATGAGACGGATGACGACCGGCAGGCCGTCCATCGCCTCGAAGATCCCCTCGAAGTCGCCTTGCTGGAGAATCTCGAGTTTGCCCATCGCCGCGTCGAAGGTCGCGACGACCTCCAGTTCCTCGGCGTCCAGGACGCCCCCGGCCGCGGCCTTCGCCTTCGCCCGCGTCGCGCGGCCGGCCACGAGGATCGCCCCGCGCACGATCTCCAGGCGTTCACCCTCGCGGAACATGTGCTCGGTTCGGCACAGGCCGATGCCCTGGGCGCCGTACCGCCGGGCCTGGGCCGCCTCCTCCGGCTTGTCCGCGTTGGTCCAGACCTGCATCCGGCGGTACTGGTCCGCCCAGCCGAGGATCGCCTGCAGCTCCGGCTGGTCCTCGAACCGCGCGGACACCGTCGGCAGTGCGCCGAGGAAGAGGTCCCCGGTGGAGCCGTCCAGGCTGACCCAGTCGCCCTCCTTGAAGCTGATCCCGGTAACGCCGCAGTGGGCGCCGCGGGCGCCGTAGTCGACGACGAGGTCCGCCGAGCCGGCGACGCACGGCTTGCCAATCTGCCGCGCGACGACCGCGGCATGGGATGTGGCGCCACCGCGGGCGGTGATGATGCCTTCGGCGACGGCCATTCCGTGGAAGTCGTCCGGCGAGGTCTCGATCCGGACGAGGATGACCTTCTCGCCCCGCGCCACCCAGGCAACGGCTTCATCCGCATCGAAGACCGCCCGGCCCACCGCTGCCCCCGGTGAGGCGTTGAGACCCTTGACGATCCGGGTGGCATTGCCGCGCGCCGCCGTGT
>JACVXW010000117.1 GCA_015661135.1 Chloroflexota bacterium | reverse complement strand
GACCGAACGGATCCGGCGTCAGAAATGGGTCGAATGACGTCCCAGGATCGCAGATCGGTGGGAGAACGGGCGTGCAGACGTCCGTCGGTGCAAAGACGCCGCCCCAGGTCTTGCCGAACGGCGCGAACCCGTTGTTGTAGAAGTAGATCGTGGCCGTGTCCTCGGGACCGCCGGTCACCCCGGACCCGAGCGCGGCCCGGGCCGCCCACTCCTGGGTGAAGGGCTGCCAGCTGGGAAAGGCGGGCTCGACTGCACTGAAATCCAGGAACGGCTGCTTGACGACGGGACCGGTACAACCGTCCTGCCAGAGCAGGCCGGTGGCCTCGTCGATGTCAAGTTCGACGTGCAGGTCGTCCGTCCGCGTCGGGACGGTGCCCTCGATGAACAGCTCCTCCACGGTTGCGGAGGTGTAGGGGCCGGGCAGCAGGCCACTGAACGCGTCGACCTCGGCGGTGACGAGGCCGGGCGGCGGCTGGAACTTGGCAATGGGCATGCCGGCGCTGACCTCCGTCAGGATCCGCGACCAGAGTGGCGCGGACGAGTCGAGCGACAAACTGCCCTTGTTGGGCGTTGCATCGGAGTTGCCCATCCAGATCCCGACGACCAGCGCGGGCGCGGCCGGATCATCAGGCGGCGCCAGATAGCCATAGGCGTGGACGTCCTTGTTGTCCGACGTGGTCCCGGTCTTGTAGGCCGCCGGCCGGCGATCATCGCCCTCGAGGATCCGCCACTTCGCCCAGAACGGGTTGACGCTCCTGATGGTGTTGCCCTGGAGGATGTCCGTGACGATATAGGCGGCCTGGGCGCTTGCCACGCGCTTCCCGAGCGGCTTGTCCGCGGTGGAATGGATGACGGTGCCGGCGGCGTCGCGGACCTCCAGGATCGTTTGCCGAGGCATCAGCACGCCGCCGTTGGCGATGGCGCCATACGCACTCACCATGTCGATCGTGTGGACCTCGATCGTTCCGATGGACTGGCTCATCACGGGGATCGCCCCCGGCGGGAGGGCCAGCCCGAAGTCCCGCATCCGGCCGAGGACGTGATCGAGGCCGTTGATCAGGCCGGCCTTGATCGAGGGAACGTTGAGCGAGAACTGGAGCGCGGATCGGAGCCGCACCGGCCCGCGTTCCTTGCTGTCGGCCTGTGTCGGAATGAATGGCTTCTGGCCGCCAAAGTCCGTGGTCACGTCCATGAACATCGTGGCAGCCGTCATCGTCCCGTCGTCGATGCCGGTGATGTAGTTGATCGGCTTGATGGCAGATCCCGGCTGGCGAAAGCCCTGCGTCAGAACGTCGTACTGCGGGTCGAACTGGGGCTCGCCGGTCGAGTAGTAGCCGGCGCTCCCGGCATAGGCGAGGACTTCGCCGGTCCGGTAGTCGACGATCGCGCCGGCCGCGTTGTGGATCTCCGTGCCGCGCAAGGCGAGGATCCACTTCTGGTCCGCCTTGGGGATCTTCAGCCGGTCGAGCGTCTTCTGCGTCGTGCTGGACTGCGGGGCGCGAGCCGCTGCGAGCAGCCACTTGTCGACGATCTGCTGCATCTCCCAGTCGAGGGTTGTGACGATCCGGTACCCGCCGATGTCCACCTTCTCGCAGGCGTCAGCACTTTCCGGGCCACACAGGATCGCGCCGAGTTCGGAACGGACCTGCCAGACGAAGTGGGCCGCCTTCCACGGGCTTGAACCCTGGCGAGCCAGGACGATGGGCTCCGCCTTCGCCGCCTCGTATTCGGCGAGCGTGTGATCCGGGCCCGACAGGACGCTCCTCGTTTCCATCAGGTCGAGGACCTTGTTCCGGCGCATGACCACGGCACTGTCCGGTGGAACGACGAGGCTGACGTTCGCGGCCGGACAGTCGATCCCATCGACGACCTCCACGGTGCACTCCCGGACCGCATTCTTGACGAGATCGAATTCGGTCGGCGACTGGGGGATCGCTGCGAGGATGGCGACCTCGGAGAGCGTCAGCTCGCTGAGCTCCTTGTCGAAGTAGCCCTTCGCGGCCGCCTGAACGCCATAGCTCTGGTTGCCGTAGAAGTTCTGGTTCAGGTAGGCGGTGATGATCTGTTCCTTGCCTACCTGCCCCGGGAAGGCCTGGGTGAGCCGGATGGATTGGATGATCTCCCGGATCTTCCGCTCGTACGTGGAACCGGAGAAGGCGGCCTCAGGGAGAAGGCGTGCCCGGACCAGCTGCTGGGTGATGGTCGAGCCGCCGCGTGGCCGGCCCTGGATGGTGTCCACGGTCGCGGACAGAAAGCCGCCGAGATCGAAGCCAGGGTTGCTCCAGAAGTCCTTGTCCTCGACCGCGGTGGTGGCGTCTAGGAGTTCCGGCGGGATCTGCTCAAACGTGACCAGCTCGCGTTTCCGCTCGCCGAGGCGGGCGAGTTCCACGGTGCCGGTCCGGTCGTAGATGATCGACGGCTGGTCGAAACCAAGGTCGTCGAACGCCTTCTTGGGGTCGGGCAGGTCACGGCTGTAGAAGGCGTATGCGCTGACCGTGCCGACAAAGGCGACCGAGCCCAGGGCGAGGAAGCTGAGGAAGAGCAGGATGGGGATCGCGAGGGCGATCCGGCGGGCGGGTCCCCCGCCACTCCCGCGGCGCGCGGCGCCCTTGCGGCGATGGCGCTGCCGCCGTGCGAGCCTGATCTGCATATCTCGGCCGACGATACCATAGGGGCCGTGGAGGTCCTTCCCCCGCTTCCGGCGCGGCTCGTGACGGCTCGCGGTCGCGCGCTGTGACGCGTTTCGATCCGGGCCCGGCCGGCCTGCTCGCCGAGCTTCGCTGGCGCGGCATGTTCCATGCGGCTTCGGATGGGCTCGAGGCAAGGCTCGCTGGAGGGCGTCCCATCTCCGGATATATCGGCTTCGACCCCTCCGGTCCATCGCTGCATATCGGCCACCTCGTCCCGATCTTCGGGCTCATTCATCTCCAGCGGCACGGCGGCCGGCCGGTCGCACTGGTGGGCGGCGGGACGGGGATGATCGGGGATCCGTCGGGGCGGTCGTCGGAGCGAAACCTGCTCGACCGGGAAACCCTCGCAGCCAACGCGGACGCGATCCGCGCGCAGCTGGAGCGCTTCCTCGACTTCTCGGGCGGACCCGCAGGCGCGCTACTGGCCAACAACCGCGACTGGCTGGAACCGATGACCGTGATCGACTTCCTGCGCGACGTGGGCAAGCACTTCACCGTCCCGTACATGCTGGCCAAGGATTCCGTCCAGGTCCGGCTCGACCGCGGCCTCTCATTCACCGAGTTCAGCTACATGCTCCTCCAGTCGGCCGACTTCGCCCACATGCACCGGACGATGGGCGTCGAGATGCAGATGGGCGGCGCGGACCAGTGGGGGAACATCACGGCTGGCCTGGAACTGATCCGGCGGACGACGGCAGGCGGGGGAGGGGAGAGTGCCGGTAGCGACGACGAGCCGGCGTACGCCCTGGCCTATCCGCTCCTGTTGTCACCGTCCGGCGGCAAGTTCGGCAAGTCCGCGGAGGGCGACTCCATCTGGCTCGACGCCCGGCGGACCTCGCCATTCACGTTCTACCAGCACTGGCTCAACACGGACGATCGCGACGTGGGCGTGTATCTGCGCTGGTTCACGACGATGGGGCCGGACGAGATCGAGGAGCTTGACGCGGAAGTGCTCGCGAGACCGGGTGCACGAGCGGCGCAGCGGGCCCTGGCTCACGATGTCACCGCACGCGCTCACGGAGCTGATGTCGCGGGCCAGGTGGCCGAGGACTCGGTTGCCCTCTTCGCGCCCCAGCCGATCCGCGACCCGGCACTGCTCCAGCGGCTGTGGACGAGCGTCGGCGGGTTCAGCCTGAACGCCGCCGGTGCTGCGGGTGGGGTCGCGGCGGCCCTGGCCGGTGCAGGGGTATTCGCGTCGAACGGCGAGGTCCGCCGGATGATCCAGAACGGCGGTCTCACGATCAACGGGGAGCCCATCCGCGACCCCGCGACGGTCATGCCCGTGCCCATCGCCGGCGAGTGGTGGGAGGTCCGCGTCGGCAAGCGTCGCCGCGAGCTGGGGCGCCTCGTCCGATAGGGACGGAGTCGGCGTCGCGCCGTTGGTCGCGCCGTTTACTCACCTCATGCGTAAGCGGCGCAGATCAGTCCCGGTGGCGGCCCCGCAGGACCTCAACGACCGATGCGGGCGCGACCCCGCGCTCGGCGAGTAGCACGAGAGCGTGGAAGATGAGGTCGGCCGCCTCGCCGGATAGCGCAGCCTGGGTCGCCGTCCGGTCAAGGCCGGAGGCCTGGGTGGCGGCGTCATCCTTGGCCGCCATCAGGAGTTCCGTGGCTTCCTCGGTCACCTTGCGGCCGGCCGCATCCACGCCGCCGTCGAGCAGGGAGGTCGTATAGGAGCCCGCCGGCCGCGTCCGGCGGCGTTCCTCGATCGTGGCCCACAGCGTCTCGAGCCAGGCGAAGCCCTGCGGGCTGGGAGCAGCCGTGGCATCGCCGGCCGAGGTCGCGCCGCCGCTCGCCGCCGCGTCGAAGCAGCTCCGGGTGCCCTGATGACAGGTCGGTCCGTGCGGATGGACAGTGGCGAGGATCGCATCGCCATCGCAGTCAAGATCGAGCCGGTGCCGCCCGTGCTGCTGCCCTAGTGTCTCAGTGATGGCACAGAGTCGGTCAGATCGTTCGGTCCAGAACATCTATCGCTACAGTCCGTACGGTGCGGTGGTCCTGGACGACCACGGGCACCAGCCCATCGTCTCCCCAGCGCGGCTCGCTGATCACGCCGCGACCCCGGCAGTGACACGGACCGGGATCCCGGCCGCCAGCATCGCCCGCTTGATATCCGCGATGGAGTGGATCCGGCGGTGGAAGATCGACGCCGCGAGGACGGCGTCCGCGCCGCCGTCCACCACGGCAGCGATGAAGTCGGCCGGGCCGGCCGCCCCACCCGATGCGATGACCGGGACGGAGACGCGCTCGGTAATGGAGCGCAGGAGCTCGGTGTCGTAGCCGGATTGCGTCCCGTCGCGATCGATCGAGGTGACGAGCAGCTCGCCCGCGCCAAGGTCCGCGGCGCGGAC
>JACVXW010000116.1 GCA_015661135.1 Chloroflexota bacterium | reverse complement strand
GTTACGCACATGACCCGGAAGAGGCCGACGTACTGCTCGGCCTGCTCGCCTGTGAATCCCGGCGCGATCCGGGCGGTCGTCGCCGGGGCGATGACGAACAGGACGGCGGACACCACGACCATCACCGCGACGGCCACGGTCAGGACGGTTCGGCCGAAATCGTCGGCTGCCTCACGGTTGTCGCGTAATAGGCGCGCGTAGACGGGGATGAACGGCGCCGTCAGGCCGCTCGCCACGAGGACGTCGAGGAGGAGTTCCGGCAGGACGAACGCGGCGTTGTAGGCGTCCAGCTCCGGGCCGGCCCCGAAGGTCCGGGCGAAGACGCGGTCGCGGACCAGGCCCATGGCATAGCTGGCGAAGGTCAGGGTCGCGAGCAGCAGCGCGCCCGGCGGGACGTAGCGCGCGAGCAGGGAGCGGGCCGCGATCACGGCGCTGGGACGCGCGAGGGTCGGCCGACGCGACGCGGCGCGGGTCGCATCACGCGGCGCGGTCCACACGCTTCGAGGTCGGCTGGCAGGAGCCGGACGTCGCCGCCGACCGGTCCGCCTGAGCCGTCAGACGCGGGCCAGGAACGCACGGGTCCAGCCTACGACGCGGCGTCCTTCTTCTGCGTGTCCGCGAGGCGCTTCCTGGCCTCCTCGCGCGGGCGCATCCCGTCGCTCATCGAGGCCATCGGCTGCGACGGCCGGGACTTGCGCCGCGGCTTCTCAACCCTGGCCGCCTTGCGCTCCGCCATCCTGGCCGCGATGACCGTCTCGTGGCCCTGGTCGCCGGGCACGTAGTAACGGCTCCCGGCCAGCGAGTCGGGCAGGTATTGCTGGGCGACGTCATCGCCCTCGAAGTCGTGCGGGAACAGGTAGCCGACGCCGATCCCATGCGTCTTCATCCGCCGGTCGCCGGCCGTCTTGAGATGGTTCGAGACAGGGAGCGATCCGTGCTTCAGGACGTCGGCCATGGCAGCGGAATATGCGCGGCCAACGGAGTCGCTCTTGGGCGATACCGCAATGAAGACGGCTGCCTGGGCAAGGGCGTACTGGGCCTCGGGGAGGCCGATCCAGTCGAGGGCCTGGCCGGCCGCGACGGCGACCTGGAGCGCCCGGGGGTCGGCGTTGCCGACGTCCTCGGAGGCGCTGATGATCAACCGACGGGCGATGAACTTGGGGTCCTCGCCGGCCGCGATCATCGCGGCCAGCCAGTAGACAGCCGCGTCGGGATCGTTGCCGCGAAGGCTCTTGATGAACGCCGACGCGGTGTCGTAGTGGCCGTCGCCGGCCCGGTCGTAGGCGAGGACCCGCTGCTGCGCGGCGGCCTCGATCTCCGCGAGCGTCGGGTTGACCCGCCCAACCGCATCGCGCAGGCCCTCCGAGCCGGCCAACGCGGCGGCACCTTCGAGAACGTTGAGGGCGGCCCGGGCGTCGCCGCCGGCGATCGAGACGAGATGGGCGAACGCATCGTCGGGGAGGGCCACGCCGCCGTCCGGACCGAGCGAGCCGGCAAGACCTCGCTCCGCGTCGGCGAGGGCGCGCCGAACCACGACGGCGACGTCGTCATCGGTGAGCGGCTCCAGGCGCCAGACGCGGAGGCGCGAAAGGAGCGCGGAGTTGACCTCGAAGTACGGGTTCTCGGTCGTCGCGCCGATGAGGGTCACCGTGCCGTCCTCGACGTGGGGCAGGAGGGCGTCCTGCTGGGCCTTGTTGAAGCGGTGGATCTCGTCGATGAAGAGGACCGTTCGCGCGCCGTTCAGGGTGAGCCGCTCCTGTGCCGCCGCGAGGGCCGCGCGGACCTCGGCGACGCCCGACATGACCGCCGAGAGCGTCGCGAAATCGGCGCCGATCGCGTTTGCGAGCAGCCGGGCCAGGGACGTCTTGCCCGTACCGGGTGGTCCCCACAGGAGCAGCGAGGTCAGGTGTCCCCGTGCCACGGAGCGGCGGAGCGGCCCGCGCTCACCCACGAGATGCTCCTGTCCGACGAACTCGTCGAGTGTGCGCGGGCGCATCCTGGCGGCCAGCGGCTGGCGCTCGGGCGGTGGCTGGAAGAGGGCTTCGGGCCGGGCTCCGGTGAGTCTGGTCGCAGGCCGTCGAGCGGGCATGCCGCAGAGTCTACGCGGCGGCTCCGAGGCTCAGGGGAGGCCGGCGCCCCCGGCATTCACGACGGCCCAGATGCCGGCAAGCATGGCGAACATCAGGCCGGCTGTGAGGCCGATCCGCCGGATGTCCCGGGCGACATACGCGTACTCGTGCGCGGCCCGCACCGAGAGTGGCGCACCGGGATCCCCGGCGATCTCGACGTCCACACCGCGCGTGCGTGCCCGCCGGCGGGCGTTGTCGGCGATCGCGATCCGCTCCCGTTCCAGCAGTTCCGCCTCGAGCATCGCGGCGCGACTCAACTCGGCTTCAGTGAGGCCGCCGGACCTCGCTTCCGCGCGCAGGCCGCCGGCGGGAGTGGCGGCGGTGCCGGGTCGCTTGATGCCGGGTTTCGCGGCCGGGCGGGCGGCGTAGCGGCTGCGCTTTGCCATGAGGCGGGGATGCTCCTGCGTGTTCGTCGGGGAGGGGTCGCCGAGGCGGAAGGATACACCGGCGAGGCCGGTGAGTCCCGGTGCAGCGTGCGGCGCTAGACTCGCCCGGACAGGGGAGGACCGGCCATCGATCTTGACACATTCGTTCGCGCCAACCTCGGAACGGTGGCCACGGTGCTCGCCGTCGGCGTCGTTCTCCTGCTGGTCGCGGTCGGCGTCTCGGTCCGCCGAATCTCTCGACTATCGGAGCGACTGGTCGGCCTGACCCGCGGCAGCGACGAGCGGAGCCTCGAGGCGATCCTCGAGGCCCACCTGGCGAGGGTCCATCAGGTCGTCCGCGAACTCGACGAGGTGGAGGCTCGCACGGCGATCCTCGAACGGGATCTGAAGCTGGCATTTGCCCGCGTCGGGCTCGTCCGGTTCAACCCGTTCGAGGACACGGGCGGCAACCAGAGCTTCGCCCTGGCCCTGCTCGACGCACACGGTGACGGATTCGTCGTGAGCAGTCTGCATGCTCGGAACCTGACCCGGGTGTATGCCAAGGCGGTCGCCGGCGGCAAGGCGGAAGCCGCCCTGTCCGATGAGGAGACCAGGGCGCTCCAGGTCGCTTTGGCCCCCGTCTCGCGCGCCCCGCGCTGACTCGGCCAACCGTGCCAGACAAGGTGGCACGCGGACGGGCGATCCTGCGCCCATGACATTCGCTGCTCCCGACCAGACCCCTCGAATCGCGCGACCCAGCCGCGCCCAGCCGGCCCGTTCCAGGCCTGCCCGCCGTCGGCGTCCCACTCGCCTTGATCAACTCCCCGTATGGGCTGGCTTCGGGCCGCTGGCAACGCCCACTGCCGCGGATACTCCCGGCCTGGCGGCATTGCTCGCCGGCCTGAACGCAGAGCAGCGGCGAGCCGTGACCCACGGCGATGGCGGACTGCTCGTGGTGGCCGGGCCCGGAACGGGCAAGACGGAGGTCATCACGAGGCGGATCGCCTGGCTCATCGCCACGCGCCGGGCGAAGCCATCGGAGATCCTGGCCCTGACCTTCACCGAGAAGGCCGCGGCGGAGATGCAGGTCCGGGTGGACCAGCTCGTGCCGTACGGGTTCGCGGATACCGCCATCTCGACGTTCCATGCCTTCGGTGACCGGCTCATCCGCGAGTTCGCCTACGAAGTGGGACGCTCGCCGGACGCCCGCGTCCTGTCCCGCGCGGACACCGTGATCCTGCTTCGCGAGCACCTGTTCGAGCTCAGCCTGGACACCTACCTGCCGCTCGGCGATCCCACGCGGTTCCTCGGGGCCCTGGCTACGCTCTTTGCCCGGTGTCGTGATGAGGACGTCAGTCCGGCTCGATTTGCGGCGCATGCCGCCGGCCTCGCCCGTGGCGCGGAGGCAGCCCTGGCGGCCTCGCGGGCCGGCGGCGCGGCCGGTGTCCCGGACGAGGTCGCCACACTGGTGGAGACGGCCCGGCGCCAGGGTGAGCTGGCCGTCGCATACCAGCGATACGTCGAGCTGCTGGCGGAGCGCGGGGCGATCGACTTCGGCGACCAGGTGTCGCTGGCCCTGCACCTCCTGCGGGACCGGGCGGCGATCCGGGCAACGGTCCAGGCCCGCTTCCGCTACGTCCTCGTGGACGAATTCCAGGACACCAACCGCGTCCAGGCGGAGCTCGTGGCCGTCCTCGCTGAACGCCACGGCAACGTCACGGTTGTCGGCGATGACGATCAGTCCATCTACCGGTTCCGGGGCGCGGCCATCAGCAACATCCTCGAGTTCCGGGATCGCCAGCGGGGGGCGCGGACCATCATCCTCCGCCGCAACTACCGGGCCACGGCCCCCATCCTCGATGCGGCTCATCGGCTCGTCCGGTTCAACGATCCGGACCGCCTCGAAGCGCGCGTCGGGATCTCGAAGCACCTCCGGCCTGAGCGGGCCGTCCGCGGCGCGGCCCCGGTGCGGCATCTCGCGTTCGCGACCGGTTCGGACGAGGCGGACTGGATCGCATCCGAGATCCGGCGGCGGATCGATGCCGGGGCACGCCCGCACGACTTTGCGATCCTGACCCGCGCCAATGCAGACGCTGACCCCATCCTGCGGGCGCTCAACGTGGCGGCGATTCCATGGCGGTCCACGGGCTCCTCCGGCCTCTACGGGCGGCCAGAGGTCCGGGTCCTGCTCGCCTTCCTGCGGGCCATCGCGGACCCGTCCTCGGGCCCGGATGTCTACGCCGTGGCGGCGTCGCCTGTCTATGCGTTCGATGGGGCTGACCTGGCCGCCATCATGGGCTCGGCCCGAGCCCGCCTCGCTGCCGCTCACGGATGGCGGTCGGGGCAACGTCGCCCGCCTGGTGGGGGATCTGCGTCGCTTCCGGGATCTCGGTCACCGGCGGCCGGCGGGCGAGGTCCTGTACGCGTTCCTGAAGGACACCGGCTGGCTCGCCCGCCTCGCGGCGGGCGAATCTACGGCCGGAGACGAGGCGCTGGCCAATGTTGCCCGGTTCTTTGAGATCGTCAGGAACCAGTCAGCGCTGCTCGCCGATGACCGGGCGATCTTCCTCGCCGCGCACCTCCGAACCCTCATCGATGCGGGCGATGATCCCGCCGCGGCGGACCCGGACCCGGACCTGGACGCGGTTGCCGTCCTTACCGTACACAAGGCCAAGGGCCTTGAATTCCCGGTCGTCTTCCTGCCCGGGCTCGTGGCCGGCCGCTTTCCCGCTGCTTCGCGCCGGGAGCCATTGGAGCTATCGCCAGACCTGGCGGGCGGCGGGGCAACGGACGGAGACCCGCACCTCCAGGAGGAGCGTCGGCTGTTCTACGTGGCGATGACGCGTGCACGGGATGAGCTCATCCTCACCCACGCCGCGGACTACGGTGGTGCGCGGGCCCGGCGCGTCTCTCCGTTCGTGATGGAGGCGTTGGATCTGCCCATCGCCGCTGGCGCGCCCGGAGCGGGCGCGCCGTCGACTTCACGGATCGAGCGGCTCGCCGCCGTGGCCTCGGTCCCGGAGGCGGCAGGCGCTCACGCCAGCGGACCGGTGGAGGGCCCGCTTCTCCTCAGCCACTCCTCGATCGACGCGTGGCTGAAATGCCCTCGGCGGTACCACTACTCGCACGTGCTGCGTGTGCCGACCGCACCGCACCACTCGCTTGTCTATGGGTCCGCTCTCCACCACGCAGTCCAGGAATTCCATCGGGCCGAGCAACGAGGCCGGGCGATGTCGGAGCCGGAGCTGGCGGGAGCGTTCGAGAGCGCATGGAGCAATGAGGGCTTCGTTTCGCGAGCCCATGAGCAGGCGCGGCTGGAGGCGGGCCGGGCCGCACTCCGGCAGTTCCGGGCCGCCCAACAGGCACCGGGTGCGGTGGTGCCTGCCTGGGTGGAGCGGGACTTCTCGTTCAGCCTGGGTGGGGACCGGATCCGCGGCCGCTTTGACCGGGTGGACATCGTGGCGCCGAACGGCCGTACCGCGGACGACGGGATGGATGTCGCGGCAGCGCTGGCCGCAGCCTCGAGGCCGGGATCAACGGCGCGGGCGGACGTCGTGGAACCGACACTGGAACTACTGGGCCGCGAGCAGGTCACGATCACGGATTACAAGTCGAGCGACGTCCGGGATCCGGTCAAGGCGCGCCAACGGGCACGCGAGTCGCTCCAGCTCCAGATCTACGCGATGGCGTATGAAGCGATGACGGGCCGCCTGCCGGACGCGGTCCAGCTCCATTTCCTCGACTCGGGGCTCATCGGGCGCGTTCCCGTGGAGCCGGCCCGGCTGGACAGGGCGCGGGAGCGCATCGCCGTGGCGGCGGCCGGTATCCGGGCCCGCGATGACACGCCGCGGCCGGACACGATGGCCTGCACGTACTGTCCATTCCGGGAGATCTGTCCGGCGAGCGCGGTCCGGTGACCCGGCGTCCGGAATTGGCCGGGGTTCCCGAGCCGCTCGCTGGGATCCGCGCGATCACCTTCGACTTCGGAAACACGCTCGTCCGGGTCAGTCGCGGGGCGCTTCACGGCGTTCTCATCCGCACCGCGGCGGAGGTGGCGGCAACGTTGCGTCTCGGAGACCCGGCCGGCTTCCGAACCGCATGGGCCCAGGAACGCGAGCGGCAATTTCGGGAAGAGGTCCCGGAGTATCGAGAAGTTGACCTGCATCAACGGTCGGTGCGGGTGCTGGCGCGCCTGCGGGGCATGCGAGTCCCAGGCCCCGAAGTGCGCTGGGACGATGTCGCGGCCGGGGGTCTGGCGACCGCCGAAGAGGTCGGGACCATCGTCGATGCCTACAGCCAGGCCTTCGTCGAGTCGATTCCCCAGATCGAGGGCGTAGCCGAGGTGCTTGCCGGGCTTGCGGGCCGCGGCTTCCGGCTGGCCATCCTTTCGAATTGGCCCCTCGCCGAAACCGTGGACCGGTACGCCGCCGCGGCCGGCTGGGGCCGGTACCTGTCCGCCATCTTCGTGTCACAGCGGATCGGAACGATCAAGCCACATCCGGCGATCTTCGCCGTCGCGGCGGAGGGGCTCGGCATGCCGCCGGACGCGATTCTTCATGTCGGCGATGACTGGGCCGCCGACGTCATCGGGGCGCGAGACGCCGGGTGGCGGGTCGCCTACCTGCGCGATCACCAGGCGGACAGTCCACTGCCGTCGTCTCCGAGAACGGATGGGGTGGAGCCGGATCTTGAGCTGGATCGCCTCGCGGATCTGCCGTCCCGGGTGGCCGATCCCACGCCCTAGACTCTCCGTGCATGGAGACGCGTGACCGGCGGACAAATCTCGCCCTGTTCGCGGCCGCAGCGGTGGCCTGGTTGGTCGTGGCCTGGATCATCCTGACCCTGGACCCGGTGCTCGAGCCGATCGCGGGGTATGCCGGCGCCGTGTCGATGGGAGCGGCCGTCGGCCTCACGACGAT
>JACVXW010000019.1 GCA_015661135.1 Chloroflexota bacterium | reverse complement strand
CTCGCTGCGGTGCTCCCCGCCGCCTTGTGCTGTGACCGCCTGAACGGCGGCGGTATCCACCCCGGTCGTAGCGTGCGTTACCCTCCATGCGGGCGGTTAGCTCAGCTGGTCAGAGCGCCTCGCTTACACCGAGGAAGTCACTGGTTCGAGTCCAGTACCGCCCACCATCCCGTGACGAATCGGGCTGCCCGTGCGTCCTTCTCGCCGGGAGGTCCTGCCGGGGACCCCTGCTAGACTTGACCGGCGCGCCGTGATCGCCGGTTGAACCCGGGGATCTCGAGCCGAACTGGGGAGATCCGATCGTCATGGAACTTGTCGTTCTCATCGTCATCGTTGCCGCGGTGGCGCTCTTCGTCATCGGCATCTACAACGGTCTGGTCGGCCGGCGGAACCGCGTGGACGAGGCGCTCGCCCAGATCGAGGTCCAGCTGAAGCGCCGCCACGACCTCATCCCGAACCTCGTCAACGCCGTCAAGGGCTACATGGGCTTCGAACAGAAGGTCCTCACGGCCGTAACGGAGGCCCGCGCCAATGCCGTGTCGGCCGGCGCCCGCGGCGTGGCCGCCCAGGCCGAGGCAGAGAACATGCTGACCTCGACCCTTCGATCGCTTTTCTCGGTCGTGGAGAACTACCCGGACCTCAAGGCCAACCAGAACGTGCTGGACCTCCAGGAGCAGCTGACCACGACCGAGAACCAGATCTCGTTCAGCCGCCAGCACTACAACGCCACGGTCCTGGACTACAACAACGGCATCCAGACGTTCCCGAACCTGGTCTTCGCCGGGATGTTCGGCTTCGCCAAGCGGGACTTCTTCGATGCCGAGCCGGAGGCGTCGAACGTCCCGACCGTGGATCTCAGCCTCGGTTGAGAACGTGCGACGGGCGCCGCGCCCGTCCATGCACCTGAGACAGTTCGATGGCCGCTGACACCTTCTACGCGCAGCAGTCCGCAAACCGGCGCAACTCGATCTTCCTGGCGCTGATCGTCGTTGCCCTGCTCGCCCTGCTCGGGTATGCCATCGGCTATGCGATGACGGCGGATCCGGTGGGGGCAGTCGGGACCACGGTCGTCGCGGTCGTCATCGGGTTCCTCGTGTCGGTCGGCAGCTATTTCGGGGGCGACAAGCTGGTCCTTGCCGCCTCCGGCGCGAAGGAGGTGGACGCGACCTCCGCCCCGCAACTGCTCAACGTCGTCCAGGAGATGACGATCGCGGCCAACGTCCCGATGCCCCGGGTCTACCTCATCGACGACTCCGCCCCGAACGCGTTTGCCACGGGCCGTGACCCCAAGCACTCCTCGATCGCGATCACGACCGGGTTGCTCCAGAAGCTGGACCGCGAGGAGCTCCAGGGCGTCATCGGCCACGAGCTCGCCCACGTCCGGAACCTGGACATCCGGTTCTCGCTCCTCGTCGGCGTCATGGTCGGCTCGATCGCCCTGTTGTCCGATTTCTTCCTGCGCTTCACCTTCTGGGGTGGGGGAGGGCGCCGATCTCGCGACCGCGACTCGGGCGGCGGCGGGCTCCAGGCGATCATGATGATCGTCGCGATCGCGCTCGCCATCCTCGCTCCGATCGCCGCCCGCCTCGTCCAGCTCGCCGTGAGCCGGCAACGCGAGTACCTCGCCGACGCCTCCTCCGTGGAACTCACGCGGAATCCGGCCGGCCTGGAGCGGGCCCTCGCCAAGATCGGCACGGACAAGGAGGTCCTCGAAGTCGCCAACCGGGCCACCCAGCACCTCTACTTCACGAACCCGATCAAGAAGTTCGAGGACCGATCGAACTCCATGTTCGCCACCCATCCCGCGATCGTGGACCGGATCAACCGCCTCCGCGAGCTCACCGGGGAGCGGCCGCTGGACCCGGGCGACATGGCCGCCCTCGCCGACCTCACCTAGGCCGGACTCGGGGCGCCCGCGGCCACGAGCCGGTCAGTCACCGGGCGCAGGAGTCCTGCCTGTTCCGCACGAGCGGTGTGCCTCTTCAGTCACCCGGCGCATGAACCGGCACATTCCATGCGGCGCGGGCATGAAGACGGCCATCAAGGAGGCGCAAGTGTCGGCTCTCATGCCCCCCAGGACTAAGGTGACCGTCTAGGCCCGCCAGGAGCGCCTGGTGCCGCCCGGGCGTCGGACGTCCTCGGCACCCTCGGGTACCTTGGCGCGTTTGCCGCTCCGGAAACGGCCGTGCTAACCTTCGGCACGCCGTCGGGCCGATGAGCCCGCAAGGGTCCACCGGGCCGAGATAGCTCAGTTGGTAGAGCACGCGACTGAAAATCGCGGTGTCGCCAGTTCGATTCTGGCTCTCGGCACCATCACCGGTGTGCGCAGCAGCACCGAGCGGAAGTGGCTCAGTTGGTAGAGCATCACCTTGCCAAGGTGAGGGTCGCGGGTTCGAATCCCGTCTTCCGCTCCATTTCTTTGCCCGCGGAGCCCGCGGCGCCCCGCCAGGCACGGTCGATCGGCTGCCCCTTCGTCTAGTGGTAGGACAGCGGACTTTGAATCCGTTAGGCGAGGTTCGAATCCTCGAGGGGCAACCAGCTCGGTGCCGGCGGCCCATCCGCGATCCCTATGGCACAATCCGCGGGCTGCGGCTCCCGAGGCGACGTGGTGAAGTGGCTCAACACGGAGGTCTGCAAAACCTCTACTCACCGGTTCGAATCCGGTCGTCGCCTCCACATTCCGTGCCCCGCGCTCGCCAAGGCGGACCAGAGCGCCTCCCGCTGGCGACGCCGTGGCCCGCCCCCCACTCGTCGTCGCCCGCCCGACTGGCTTCGGGTTTGTGGCAGATGCTCGCCACGCGGGAGCTATTCACCGAATCCGTGACAGGTGGTCGCCCGGCGAGCACATGCCGGATTCGAGGCGGATCTTCGTGCGGGGCAGGTCAATCCTCCTCGTGGGCGAGGTGACGAGTACCCGGCTGGGGGGAATCTGACGGGATCGGTCGGACCGGACGGACCGGACGGACCGGGAGGACCGGGAAAAGGCCTGCTACGGCCCACATCCCGGATCGGCGGTAGCCTGAGCGGGTGCGCGCGTCACATCTTCCTGAGCGGCTCGAGCCGATCGACGTCAGGATCACGGCCGCCCTCGCGCGCTGGGGCGTGCCGGTGCTGCGGATCGGGCTCGGCATCGTCTTTCTGTGGTTTGGTGCGCTCAAGTTCTTCCCCGGTGCGAGCCCGGCCGAGACCCTCGCTGCCCGGACCATCGAGCTGCTGACCGGTGGCGCGGTCGGGCCGAGCGTGTCCCTGCCCGTCCTCGCCACCTGGGAGAGCCTGATAGGAATCGGCCTCCTGGCGGGCCGGTTCATGCGGGCGACGCTCCTGCTCCTCGGCCTCCAGATGCTCGGGACCCTCACACCGCTCGTGCTCTTCCCGGCGGAGACGTTCTCGAGCTTCCCGCTCGTCCCGACCCTCGAGGGCCAGTACATCATCAAGAACATCGTGCTTATCGGTGCGGCCATGGTCGTGGGCGCGACCGTGCGCGGCGGTCAGCTCGACCCGGAGCCCGGCGGCACCAGGGCCTGATGTTCGGCTACGCTGCACGGGCCGGTGTGGCGAAACGGCAGACGCAGCCGACTTAAAATCGGCGGCCCGCAAGGGCGTGAGGGTTCGACTCCCTCCTCCGGTACCGGCAAAATGCCCGTGGGTCGACCGGGCGGGAGCGACGGTCCGGGCGGGAGCGACGGTCCGGGCGGGAGCGACGGTCGGGCGCGCCGGCGCGGTATTCGGCCGCGGTCAACCGCGGCTGAAGAGTCCGCCGAGGCCCTTGGCCTTGTGTTCCACGGCGGGGGCCTGGCCCTCCGTCCCGGCGAGCCGCTGCGCCAGCCGCGACAGCTGTTCCGCCGCGGCTGTCCGCGGGGCACCGATGACGACCGGCACGCCCTCGTTGACGCCCTTGAGGAAGGCGAACGCGTCGTACGGAATCGTCATGGAGACCTTCGTTTCGAGCGCCTCCTCGATGTCCCGCAGTTTGAGGATCTCGCGGGCAAAGATGTTGTTGAGGACGAACGAGGTCTCGGCGACCTGGCCGCCGCTTGCGTTGAGGATCTCGCGGAATGCGTGGACCGCCTTGAGCGCTGGGAACTCAGGGGTGACCACGATCACGACATCGGTGGCCCGGGTCAGGACGGCTTCCGAGCGCGGGTCCAGCTCCGATCCGGCGTCGACGACGACATGCGTGAAGGTCCGCGTGGCTGTCTCGAGGATCTGCTGCACGGCAGATGCGGTCACCACGTCCGCGCCTTCCGGCGTGGCCGCAGCGGCGAGCACGAAGAGACCGGACGGGTGCCGAGCGAGGAAGGACTTGAGGACGCCCGCGTCGCGGAGTGCCGAGGAGTCCCGGCAGAGGTCCACGATGCTCTGCTGAGCGGCCACGTTGAGGTGCGTCGCCACCTGGCCGAACTGGACGTCCAGGTCCACGATGGCCACCTGGTCGGGGTTCGCCGCGGCGAGGGCAGCGGCGATGTTGACCGCGACCGTCGTCGTGCCGACGCCGCCCTTGGGCGAGAAGACGCAAACCACGCGCCGCTCGCCACGATCTCGGAAGGTGATCACGGGCGACTCGGAGCGGCCGCCTTTCACGTCGCGCGAACGCTGGACCCGGAGGATGAGGGCCTCCACGCGCGCGTCGAGCTCGCGCGCGTCGAACGGGCGGGCAATGACATCGTCCACGCCCGCTTCGAGAAGCTCGATCCGCTCCTCGACGTCGTCGGTCTGGCTGATGGCGAGGATCGGGACCGTCGTGAGCGACTTGGACTCGCGGACTGCCCGACAGGCGTCCACCGTGCGCCTCGCCGGCCCGTCCAGGTCCACGACGACAACATCGGCGTTGGCGTCCGCCAGGATTCCGGCGTCGGCGTCCGCCACGGTGGTGACTTCGTGGTCCGGGCGCACGAGCGCGGCGGAGACGAGATCGTCCGCGGCGTCGGAGATGAGAAGGATGAGGCTCGTGGCCACCTGGTACCCCGCGCGCTGAAGTGGAGGCCCCCGGCAGGCACCGGGTCCCGAGAGGATACATCGCGAGCGTGGTAGACTCCGGCCCGACCTTTCGGCTCCGCGTCGTGCTCGACAAGCGGGGCAATCCCATTGGAAGGAGATTGACGGCCCATGCGCCGATACGAACTCATGCTCGTGCTCCGCCCGGACGCGCCGGACGAGCGGATCGCCGCGATCGTGGATCGCACCACCCGCCAGATCACCGCGGATGGCGGCCAGATCATCAAGGTCGCCCCATGGGGCAAGCGCCGGCTGGCGTACCCCATTGACCGGCACCGCGAAGGCTCCTACCACATCGTCGTCTTCGAGGCGCCCGCGCCTGCGATCGCCGAGGTCGAGCGCACCCTCCTGATCACCGAAGAAGTGCTCCGCCACCTCGTCATTCGCCAGGATCGGCCCGCCAGGTCTGCCCGCCACGACGGCCTTGACGCCACCGACGACGCCGAGCTTCCGTCGGTCGAGGACGAGGAGTTCGAGGACGACGGTACCGAGCGAATCGACGAGTCGGAGAGCGAGGCGGCCCCGGCCGCCATCGACTGAGGAGACGAGCGATGGCGTTCTGCAAGATCCAGGTCGTTGGCAACCTCGGACGGGATCCGGAGCTTCGATACACACCCGGCGGACGGCCGGTCACGGAGTTCAGCGTTGCCGTGAACCAGTCCACCAAGAACCAGCAGACCGGCGAATGGGTCGAGGCAACCGACTGGTTCCGCGTCAGCGTCTGGGGGGACCGCGCCGAGCGATCCGCAGAGTCCCTGCGGAAGGGCAGCCGCGTCCTCGTGG
The DNA here is from genome assembly GCA_015661135.1 of Chloroflexota bacterium. Taxonomy (GTDB): domain Bacteria; phylum Chloroflexota; class Limnocylindria; order Limnocylindrales; family CSP1-4; genus UBA5189. Next base: position 7,265 of record JACVXW010000019.1, on the reverse strand, counting down.
ACGGACGGTTCCGAACACGCGAGTACGAGACGAAGGACGGCCGCAAGGGCCTTTCCCTCGAGATCACCGCGGACAATGTCGTGCCGCTGGACAAGCGCGAGCAGGACGGCACGTTCGCCGGTGCGACCGGTGCGCCCGGTGGTCCGGCTCCTGCACCCGCGCCGGGCGGTCCCGGCAACGCGCCGCCGGGCCGCGGCTTCGACGATACCGAGATCGACGAACTTCCCTTCTGACCACTCGACCTTCCAGCCCGTCTCGGGCGCCGTGAGGAGAACAGTTCATGCCCCTTCCCCGCTCTCGCAAGAAGGATGATTTCTACCGGGACCGCCGACGCCGCAAGGTCTGCACCTTCTGCGCCGACAAGACCGTCCAGATCGACTACAAGGAGGTCAACCGCCTCCGTCGCTTTCTGTCCGAGCGCGCCAAGATCGAGCCGCGCCGCAAGACCGGGACCTGCGCGGGACACCAGCGAGAGCTGTCCGTGGCCCTCAAGCGGGCTCGTCACGTCGCGCTCCTCCCGTACTCGCCCGAGCACCTCCGGCCCTGATCGGCCGCCCGGTTCGGCGCGGACCAGGCAACGGATCCTGACGTCTTGGAGATCGCCCTCCTCCTGATCGTCGGCGGGGTGGTCGTCGGCACCTTCGGGTCCCTCCTGGGCCTCGGCGGCGGGGTCCTCCTGGTCCCGCTCCTGACGCTGGGCTTCAACCTGCCGCTTCGCGAGGCCGTCGGGGTATCGCTCGTCTGCGTGATCGTCACCAGCGGCGCATCGGCCTCCGTGTTCCTCGATCGCGGGGTCGCGAATCTCCGCCTGGGGATGGCCCTCGAGTTGTTCACCGCGATCGGGGCGCTCCTCGGCGGCACGATCGCCTTCCTGCTCGACGAGCGCCTCGTTGCGGGGCTGTTCGCCCTGGTCCTCATCTATGCGGCGACGACGATGCTGCGCCTGAAGCCGGCAGCGTCGGAGGACGTCGCGACGCCGACGGGAGAGGGGCCCACGGGGGCGCCGGCACCCGCCGGTCGTCTCATGGCTGGGTTGTCCGGCCCGAACTACCGGGTTCGCGCCCCGATCGCGGGTGCCACCGGCGGAGTGTTCGCGGGCACGCTGTCGGCGATCCTGGGGATCGGCGGCGGGCTCGTGATGGTGCCGCTCATGCACATCGCGATGGGCGTGCCGCTCCGGATCGCCACGGCGACGAGCAACCTGATGATCGGTGTGACCGCCTCGGCGAGTGCGATCGTCTACCTCCTGCGCGGCGGCATTGATCCATATGCCGCGGCCCCATCGGCCGTGGGCGTCTTCGTGGGAGCGGCCGTCGGGTCCAGGCTGGCGCACCGGGTTGACGTCCGAGTCCTGCGCGTGCTGTTCGCGGGCGTTCTGGCCTGGACCGCGTTCCTCATGCTCCGTCGAGCCGCGGGGCTCGGGTGAGCGCCTCCCGCCCGGGGGGGACGCTCGAAATCCGCCTCGCACAGTTGCTCCGGATCGGGACGTATGGCGCCGTGATCCTCGTCGGTCTGGGCACGGCCCTGATGGTCATCAACGGACGGTCGCCGCTGGACGTCGCGCCGCCGCTTGATCCGTCGCGGCTGGTCTCGGACGTGCTGGGCGGACGCCCCGCGGGGTTCATCTGGCTCGGCGTGCTGCTCGCCCTGGCCACGCCGACCGCCCGTGTCATCGCCGCCCTGCGTGCATTCATCCGGGCGGGTGAGCGTGAGATGACCATCGTCGCCGGCAGTATCCTCATCGTCATCGCGCTCGGCGTCGTCGCCGGCACAGCCGGAGGCTGATGGTGGAGCAGGTTCTCATCCTCGCGATCTCATTCGTGATCATCCTCCTTGGGGCCGAGCTGTTCACCAACGGGATCGAGTGGTTCGGTCGGAAGCTCGAGCTCGCCGAGGGTGCCGTCGGGTCCGTGCTCGCGGCCGTGGGGACGGCCCTGCCGGAGACCATGATCCCGATCATCGCGATCGGGTTCGCCAGCAGCGCGAGCGCCCACGCCATCGGCGTCGGGGCCATCCTCGGCGCCCCATTCATGCTCGCCACGCTGGCGATGTTCGTCACCGGAGTCGCGGTCCTCATCCAGGCCCGCCACCGCCCGGCCGGCGACGTGATGCCGGTGGACACCCGCGTGCTGCGCATGGACATGGGGACCTTCGCGGTCGCCTACGGCGTTGCGATCGGCGCGGCCCTGCTGCCAGCCGAACCGACCTGGCCGAAGCTCCTGGCGGCGGCCGCACTGTTGCTCATCTACGCGCTGTACGTGAAGCGCCACTTCGAGGCGGACCCGGACGTTGATGCCGAGGATCTCGCCCCGCTCCGATTCCGGCGCCTGGACCCGGTCCATCGCCGGGCACCGGGCCCGCCCCGCCTCCGCGTCGTCAACCTGCAGGTGCTCGCCGCCCTCGGCCTGATCATCATCGGCGCAATTGCGTTCGTTGGATCCGTCGAGCAGATCGCCCACGCGATCGGCGTGGACGAGGTACTGCTCGCGCTCGTGATCGCCCCGATTGCGACGGAGCTGCCCGAGAAGTTCAACTCGATCATCTGGGTCCGCCAGGGCAAGGACACGCTGGCGATGGGCAATATCACCGGCGCGATGGTCTTCCAGGCCAGCATCCCGACGGTCGTGGCCCTCGTCCTGGCTCCCGCCGCCTGGGTCGCCGGACCGGGCACGTACCTCGCCTTCGCCTCGGCAGGGATGGCCTTCCTGTCCAGCGCGGTGATCTTCATTCCGATGGCGCGGTCGGGCCGCCTGCGCGGTCGGAACCTGCTGATCGGCGGCCTCTTCTACGTCGTGTATCTCACCGTGGTCGTCGTCGCGATCCTCCGACCCGCCTAGGTTCGTCCGCCGGGAACGGCGTGAGGCCACGCTATACTCGCCGCCTCATCCGCGAGCCCGCGGTCGATGCCGCGACCATCAGGAGCGCCTCGTCATGCTGACCCAGAAGGCACCGGGCGAAACCGGCAAGCCTGCCGCCGCCACCGCGCCGACAGCCGCCCCCGCTGCCGCAGCTCCGGCCCTGGAGGACCTGATCTGCTACTTCGAGGGCAAGTTCGTCCCGATGCGTGACGCGAAGATCAGCATCATGACCCACGCGTTCCTGTACGGGACCGCGACGTTCGAGGGGATCCGGGCCTACTGGAGCGAAGAGCGCCAGACGCTCTTCGGTCTCTTCTTCCGGGAGCACATGGCGCGGCTCCGGCGGAACGCCGCGATGCTCCTGATGGACGACTTGCCGACCGTTGACGAGCTGGTGGACCTGGTGGTCCAGACGGCCTCCCGGAACAATCTCGGGCAGGACCTCTACATCCGGCCGTCGTTCTACAAGTCAACCCGGGCGATCGGCGTGCGCCTCCACCACCTTGAGCATGAGCTCTACATCGTCGCCATGCCGTTCGGAAACTACGTCGACATCGACAAGGGCATCCGGCTCATGTCCTCATCCTGGCGACGGAACGCTGACGAGGCCCTGCCGGCTCGCGGCAAGATCGTCGGCGGCTACGTGAACATGGCGTTCCAGAAGTCCGAGGCGGAGCTGAACGGCTTCGACGAGGCGCTCGTCCTGACGGCCGGCGGCCACGCGTCCGAGGCCTCGGCGGCCAACATGTTCGTCGTCCGTGACGGGGTCCTCCTGACCCCGCCGGTCAACGACGACATCCTGGAGGGCGTCACCCGGCGCGCCATCTTCGAGCTCGCGGCGGCCCATGGGATCAGCGTCGAGGTCCGCTCGATCGACCGCTCCGAGATCTACGTGGCGGACGAGATGTTCCTCGTCGGCACGGGCGTCCAGCTCGCCGCGGTCGTGGAGCTGGACCATCGCAAGATCGGCGACGGCGAGATCGGGCCGATCACCCGCACGATGCGGCAGGCGTACTTCGAGGCCGTGCGCGGCCGTGCGCCCGCGTTTGGCCACTGGCTGACGCCGATCCCCATCGGTGGCTGAGGCCGCCTCGACCGCGGCAGAGGCCGGCGTCGAGGCAGCCCGGGACTCCTCCGCCGCCCGACCGGACCGGGTCGAAGCCCTGCCGGATCGCGCCCACGCCTTCCGCCGCCTGCTCGAGGTTGTTCCCGGTGCCGTCACCTGGGGTCTTCTCGTCCTGGCCGTGGGCCTGTCCTTCGGCTGGCCGCAACTGGTCGCCTGGTTCGTCCTGACCTTCGACGTCTACTGGCTGTACAAGGCGGTCATGTTGACCGGCAGTGTCGCCGCGGCGTTCGGGCTCACCCGCCGGGTCGTCGATGTCGACTGGCGCACGCGCACCTTTGCGCTGCGGGATGTGGCCGGTCGGATCGCCGGCATCGAAGCCCGGCTTGCCGCCATCGAGAAGCGCGTTGGCGACCTCGACGGAGCCGGGGAGCGGCTGGCGGCGCTCGGCGGTCGGCGCGAGGCCACCCGGCTGCGCGAAGAGCGGAAGGAATTGCTTCGCCTCCTCGCGCGGCGCGGCGAGGCGATCGCGGACCCGGATCGTCTGTGGCACGTCGCCCTCGTGCCCACCTACACCGAGCCGTACGAGAAGTTGCATGAGACGATTCGGGCACTCGCCGAGGCGGACTGGCCACGTGAGCGAAAGATGGTTGCGATCATCACGCGGGAGACGGACGCGGGCGGTCGGGCCAACGTGGACCGCCTCCGCACGGCGTTCGGGGACGCATTCCTCCACTTCTTCCACATCCTGGATCCGCTCGAGCCCGGTGTCGTCGTCGGCAAGAGCAGTGCCATGGCCTACGGCGGCCGCTGGCTCTATCGTGAACTCGAGGCGCTCGGCTTCGACCCACGCGAAGTCGTCGTCACGGACCTCGACTCGGATTACCGGGTCCACCCGGCGTATTTTGGCTACCTGAGCTGGATGTTCCTGACGGACACGGACCGGTTTCGTCGCCTCTACCAGCCGGTTCCGATGTTCCACAACAATCTGTGGGAGACACCGCTCCCGGTCCGACTGGTGGCGATCGGCGCAACCCATGTCCAGATGTGGCGGTCTCTGACTCCGGAAAAGCTCATCAGCTTCTCGTCCTACTCGGTCAGCCTGCAGACCATCCACGAGGTCGACTACTGGGCGACCGACGCGATCCCCGAGGACAGCCGCTTCTACTGGAAGTCGTTTTTCCGCTACAGCGGTGAATTCCGGACGGTGCCCCTCTTCATGCCGATCTACGGCGACGCCGTCCGGGCCCGGTCCTATCCCAGGACCCTCATCCAGCAGTACACCCAGATCCGGCGCTGGGCCTGGGGCGTGACCGACATCCCGTACTTCATCCAGAACGCCCTCGCCCACTCGGAAATCCCGCGGATGCAGCGGGTCGGGCGGCTCGTGGACCTGTGGCTGGATCACCTGAACTGGGCAATCGCCCCGTTCGTGATCCTCTTCGGCTCCAACCTTCCGCTCATCCTCAATCCCGCCTTCGCCCAGACGACGCTCGGCCAGAACCTGCCCCTGTACGCGTCGTGGCTGCTGACCGGTGCGTTCGGGTGTCTCGCCGTCCTGATGTACGTGGAAGAGCGCATCGCCCCACCGCGGCCGGCGTCCTGGGGCCTGCTGCGGAACATCGCCTCACGGATCCAGTGGCTCCTGCTGCCGGTCGTGGGCCTGCTGTTCTCCAACCTTCCCGCGCTCGACGCCCAGACCCGGCTGATGGCCGGCAAGTACCTCGAATACCGGGTGACAGAGAAGTCCTGACCAGGTCGATCGCCGTCCTCTTCCGGAGATGATCACGATGTCCGCGGTCGGGGTCCTGTCGTCGACCAGCTCGGCAGTCACCCCGAACAGGCCTTCGAGCGTCGCGACGGTCAGCGGCATCGTGGACTCCGAACCGTTGTAGACGCGGATCGTCGTCGTCGCCAGGCCGCTGACGTCCGGCTTCTGACCGGGCGCCGACGCCGACATGCCGAGGTACTCCAGGTAGTCCGCGATCCGGCCGGCCTGGCCGCTGACCCCGGATCCATTGAGGACGTAGACCGTCGCGTCCTCGGCAGCCAGTTTCTCGCGCCGGTCCGCGACTCCCGGATCCCCGCTGAAGGCGTCACGGATCGCGGCCCGGATCCGGTCTAGCCGCGGAATGATCACGTACTGGCCGCCGTGATTCGGGTCGCTCAGGATCTCCGTCTGGTAATAGCTCGGCGAGAAGATGAATGAGCGAACGTCCGGCGTGTCGACCTGGGCCGCCAGCCCGAGGAGCTTCGGCAGGAGGTCGCGCGGGATGTCTGTCCGGACCGACGCGGCGAGAGCGGTAGCGAGGTCGTTGATCCGGGGCAGGACGCTGGCGATGTCCGTCTGCTGGCGCAGCGAGAGCAGCACCCGCTGCTGGCGGGCGCCCCGGTCGAAGTCCGTGGAGCCGTGCCGGGACCTGGCGTAGACGAGCGCCTCGGCGCCCGTGAAGTGCTGCATGCCGGACGGGATGAAGACGCGCTGCAGGGCACCGCCTCCGGCCGGGAAGCGATCGTCGACCACCGGCACCTGGACGTTGACCGTGACTCCCCCGAGGGCGTCCACGATCTGCTCGAAGCCATCGAAGTTGACCTCGACGTAGTACTTGATCTCGATCCCATACAGCTCGCCCATGATGGCCTTGAGGCCGTTGTAGCCGCGCGTCTCGTCCGTGCCGGGGAAGAGGTCCGCCCGGTGGCGGACCGCGACGAACCAGGAATTGATCTTGCCCGCGTAGGCGGACCCGAAGAGCTTCCGGGCGGGCCCGGGCGGGATCGGGACGTCCACCGTGTCGCGCGGCAGCTGGAACATCGCGACCTGGTTCGTGGCGGGATCGATGCTCAGCGTGATGATGGTGTCCGTGTTGTGACCGCCGCCCTGCTCGTCCGCCCCGAGGAGCAGGATGTTGAGACGCTCCACGCCGTCCCACGGGGGGATCGTCGTCGCCGGCACCGGGGTGCCAACGGCGCTCGGGTCCGGGGTGGCGGTCGGTGTATCGGCTGGCTCGCCCGACGTGCCCGCGCCGGGGCTCGCGGTCGCGGTGCAGCCCTGGGCTCCCGGATCGAAGATGCAGGCGGTCGTCTCGGCGAGCAGGACGTCGTACCGGGCGATCGCGACGTGGGCCAGGCTCATGACGAGCAGGACCGCAACGAGGCCCGCGATCGGGAGGGCCCTGGGGACGGCGAGATGACCGTCCGACGCCCGGCCCGTGAGCTGAGGAACGTCCAGCCAGCGCGCGATGCGCCACGCGTCGACCACGGCGGCCGCCCGATAGGCCATGGCCACCAGGTTGACGACGAAGACGACGACGGTGAACCACGTCTGGACCGCCAGGCCCGCGAAG
>JACVXW010000115.1 GCA_015661135.1 Chloroflexota bacterium | reverse complement strand
CACCGGCGCTTCGATCGTCGAACCTTCGCGATGTCGCCTGGTTCGCCCTGACGAGCGCGCTCGTCGTGGCGATCGCCGCGGTGGCGCTGCGGGCGATGGAGATCCCGCGCCTGCTTGGCCCGGCCCTTCTGGTCGTCGTCCTGTACCTGTGGGACGCGATCCATACCGGCGTTCCGACGCGCCGACGCGATCCGCGGCGGATCTGGGAGGCCGCCCTGCTCGCCATCCTCGGGCTCGTCGTGGTGGCCTGGGGCCTTCGCCTGCGTGGCTGAAACCGGGCGCGACCGGGCGATCCCCAGCACGGGACCGGCCGACCATTTGACGGCCGGCGATACCGGTGCTAGAAAGCCAAGCCGGTACAACGCCCGCCGGCTCGACCCGCCCGGCACGAACCGCATGGCAGCAACCTGCCGGGCGTGAACCGCCGACCTGAAAGGATCCATCCTCCGTGACGTTCTCCGACACCGACAACGCCGCCAGCCCGATCGCTACGACCCGCCTCAAGCGGCAGCTGGCAGAGCAGGCCATCGCCTACGCCGCCGCCGGGCGCTGGGTCGAAGCCGCGGACACGAACCGCCGGCTCCTGGAACTCGGGCCCGAGGCGGACGCGGAGAATCGCCTCGCGAAGGCGCTCTGGGAACAGGGCGAGCTCGGTCTGGCCCGGGAGCACTACCAGTCGGCGCTCGCGCTCGATCCCACGAACAGGATCGCCGAGCGGAACATCGACCGGCTCAAGACGCTCCTCGTTGCGGCCGGCGAAAAGACGGTTCCCGCGGCCGCGGGCAGCAAGGCACCGGTCAGGATCTTCGTCGAGGAGACCGGCAAGACCGGGTTCGCCTTCCTGATGGACCTGCCGGACCCGCGCAAGCTGGCCCAGGTCAACCCCGGTGACTCGGTCGAGCTGATGCCCGAGGGCAACCTCCTCATTGCGTCGAGCAACGGGATCCGGATCGGCGTGGTCGAGCCCCGCGTTGCGGCCCGGCTGCTGAAACTCATCGCGGACGGCAACAAGTACTCGGCCGGCGTGACCTCGCTCGGCGCGGTGGACGTCCGGATCATCATCCGGGAGATCTACCAGGACCCGCGCAACTACGGCAAGGTCAGTTTCCCGACGGCGGCCAAGTCCACGGACCTTCGGCCGTACACCAAGGGCACGCTCGTTCGCGAGGACGAGGAGCTCGAGGACGATCTCGAGGACGACGTCGAGGACGAGGAGATCATGGATCTCGAGCGCGCCCTGCCCCCGGAGGACACTACGGACGAAGCGTTCGTCGAGGAGCCCGACGAGCTCGACGAGGCGTAGCCTCCCGCGCCCCGCCGGAACCCGCCCGCCGGTCGAGGTCTGCCACAATCGGCCCATGGTCGGACGTGCCATCCAGTCCCGCGCCGAGCCGGGGTTCACCCTCCCCGCGTTCGAGCGCCTGGCCCCGCCGCCCTCACCCGATCTGGTCGCGGCCCGGATCGAGGCACACACGGGCCCGGGTGACATCGTGGTGGACCTTCACGGTCGGGGCGGATGGGTCGCCAGGGCGGCCATCGACCGGCAGCGCCGGGCGTGCACCGTGGAGAGCAACCCGCTGACGCGGCTCCTCGCCGAGGTCGTGTTGCGGCCCCCGGACCTGCGGCACCTCGACGCCGCGTTCTCGACCCTCGCCGCGTCGCCCCGCGGTGAATCCAGCCTCAAGCTGTCGATCGGCGCCATGTTCACGACGAAGTGCGCCACGTGCTGGCGCTCGCTCGTCGCAGATGAATTCCTCTGGGCCCGCGGCGCCGCGCCGGACGAGGATGCAAGCCCGAGTTCTGGAGACGGTGCAGCCGACCAGGCGCGCGAGGCCCGACCGGTCCGCAAGCACTACCGGTGCTCGATCTGTCGCGACCAGCAGGGGGGGCTCGAGCAGCGTCATGGCGCCCTGGACGACGCTGATGTCGCGCGGGCGTCGGCCGACGTCGGCGCCGACGCCGTCCGCCACCGCCTCCGCGAGCGGTTCCCGGTGCCCGATGGCGGGCGCGACCTCGTCGATTCGCTGCTCGCGCTCCACACCGGCCGGCAGCTGGTGGGACTCGCCGCGATCCTGGATCGGATCGAGAGCGATCTTCGCGCCGCGCCGGTCGAATCCTCGCTCCGGCTGGCGTTCCTCCAGGCCGTGCTGCCGGCGAGCCGCCTGGGCGGCGGCCAGGGCCGCATGCCGTCGATTCGGATCGCCGGCGGGACGATCCGGACGCCCATTCCCGAGCCGTTCCGGGAGCGCAACCCGTGGGTCGCCTTCGAGGAGGGGTTCCGGATCGTCCGGGCGTTCGTGCAGCGGCTCGAGGGCGGAGCACTCGGTCCGCTGGAGGCCCCTCGCCCACGAGGGCGAGGACGGCGCGCGGGAGCCCGGCCGGGGAGCACGCCGGCCGAGAATTCGCCTGGCGCTCGCGCAGCCGCCCCTCCGTTTCAGCCAGGAGCGGCTTGCCGCCACCTACCACGGCACGTGCTGGGCGCTCGGGCGCGAGGCGGCCTCCATGCTGCCGCTGGGCCCGCTCATCGGCCCGGCAATCCGGGCACCGTGGTCCTGGCAGGCGGCGACGCTGCGCCGCTCGCTCACATCCATCGCGCCGCTCATGGCCCGCGACGGGCGTGCGGTGCTCCTGCTCGAGGGCGGCGGTCCGGAAGCCCTGGTTGCGGCGGCACTCGGGGGCGTGGGAGCCGGCTATCGCCTCGTGGAGGCCCGCCTGGCGGAGGCGGACGAGGAGCTCGGTGGGATCGTGGAACTCGTGCCGCCCGGCGCCGTGTTGCCGCCCGGTCCTCGCGATCGAGCCAATCGGCCCCTCGCGCCCACGCCCGGCGGCAGCGGCGACCCGGAATTCGTGCCGGGCCCCGGCCTCTTCGCGCCACCGGAACGCCCGGATGCGCGACCGTTCTCGCACGGCGAGGCCGCACGCTCGATCGCCGACACGGCCGTCGAGGTCCTTCGGGAACGAGGCGAGCCTGCCCGCTACGAGCGCCTGCTCGGCGAGATCCTCGTGGGCCTGGACCGGGCCGGCCATCTTCGCCGCCTCGTCGCCCTGACCGAGGCGCTGCCCCCGCCCGGCGATGGCACGCCCGGCGATGGCACGCGCGAGTCGTCGCCTGCGGCGGACCACAGTGCGGGCGAGGCGCCACGATCGGACGGGCAGGACGCGGCCAACCGGTCTGCGGCCGGCCGGTCGGCGGCGGCAAGCGACAGCGGCGACGCGTCCGTTGGGGCCCGCGTTCGGACCCGCCCGGAGGCCGACGAGCGGGATCCCGTGGAGCGGGTCCTCGCCCTGATCCACGGTGAGTTGAACCGCCCAAGCCAGAATCGCCTCACCGAGATCGAGCCGGGGCGCTGGTGGCTCGGCGAGCGGCGCGAGCGCGAGGCCGCTGCCGTCCCGCTCGCCGACCGCGTTGAGTGGGCCACGTACAGCCTGCTCTCGACGTCGGGTCCGCTCAGCGAGGCTGCCTTCTACGAGCGGATCGCGGGGCTGTTCGCCGGGCATGACCTGCCCGACGAAGCACTCGTCCGCGCCTGCCTGGCGAGCTACCGGGGCCCGGCCTCCACCGCGGACCGGCTTGTCACCGGCGAGGACGTCCGGCGCCGGACGGCGGAGCACGCCGCTCTGCTGGCCCGGCTCGCCAACGCCGGGCACCGCGTCGGCATGTCCGTCTGGCTGGGGCGCCGGGAGCAGGGTCGCCGGATCGGATCCGGCACCCTCGGCGACTACCTCGAGGAGCGAGAACGGACGGCCTGGCTGCCGGCAATCGCGCGGGCGCCGGAAGCGGATCTCGCCGCCATCGACTGCATCTGGTATGTCCGCGGACGCTCCGCGATCCTGTTTGAGGTGGAGTGGACGGCGATGCTCGGGGACCTGCTCCTGCGGCGCCACTCGCGCATCCCGCCGGACGACCGCCTGGTCCGGATCTTCGCCGTGGCGCCGGAGCGCGCCGAGCTCGTGCGCCACAAGCTGGATGCGTCGCCGGTCCTGCGCGCCGCCATGGCCGAGGGCAACTGGCACGTGATACTGTGGCCGCACCTGGCCGCGTGGCTGTCGCAGGAGCCGGTGGAGCTGGCCGGCCTGGAGCCGTACCTCGGCCTGGATCCGGCCGTCGAGCGGCGCGGCGAGCAGCTCGGCCTGTTCGAACCACCCGACGCGTTACCCTGACAATGTCCGCGTGACGGCGTGCCGTCCCGCGGTCCTGACCGCCCGACGCGCCATGAACGCTGGAGAACCGCGACCATGACCTCATCCATCGTGGACCAGCTCGCCGAAACGTTCTGGGACCGGTTTCTCGAGCTGTCGCCCCTCACCGCCACGGTGAACGGCGATCACCGCTGGGACCACCGTCTGCCGGATCCCGGCCCGGATGGCCGCGCGGCAGTTCGCGATCTCGCGATCTGGGTCCGCGCCCAGGCAGGCGCAATCCCCGACGACGGCCTGTCCGTCGAGGACCGCATCACGCGCGACATGCTCAGCGTCGTGGGCGAGGTATTCCTCGTGGACGCTGAGCAGCGGATCGACTCACTGCAGGTCGTCGACCAGATGGCCGGGCCGCAGACGCTCATGCCCCAGTTGACCCAGCTCCAGCCGGCCGACACCCCGGAGCGATTCGAGGCTTTCGCGAGCCGACTCCGCGCCTACCCGGCCTACATGGCCGCCAACCGGGAGCTGCTCCGCGAGGCGCTCGCGAGCGGGCTGACCGCGCCGCGGATCGTCGCTGAACGGACGATCGCGCAGCTGGAGCGAATGCTGGCCATCCCGATCGAGGAGGCCGTGGTCCCGGCCATGGCCGAGGTGGCCAACGATGCGGATCGGGAGACGCTTCGGGAGATCGTCCGTGACCATGTCTATCCGGCCGACGCGGCCTTCCTGGACGCGCTGCGTGGCGAGTACCTCGCGGCGACGCGAACGGAGCCCGGGATCTGGTCCGCACCCAACGGCGAGGCTATCTATCGCGCCCAGATCCTCCACTGGACGACCCTGGATCTCGAGCCCGCCGAGTTGCACCAGATCGGCCTGGATGAGATGGCGTCCATCGAGATGGAGCGACGGCAGATCGCGCGCGCCGCGGGCTTCGGGGACGACACAGTTGCCTACCGGCAGTCACTGACCGTGGATCCGCGCAACATCCCGGCCTCGCGCCAGGCCCTCGTGGATCGAGCCATGGAGGACATCGAGCGCGCGGACGCCGCGGCGACGCGAGTCTTCTCGAAGGCGCCGAATGCCGCCTGCCGCGTCATGCCGGTGGAGGAATACAAGGAGCGCGACGCGCCGTTCGCCTACTACTACCCGCCGAATCCGGACGGCTCGCGGCCGGGCACCTACTGGGTGAACACCTTCGATCTGGAGACGCGGCTCTTCTCACGCCTGGCCGCGACGACCTACCACGAGGCAACGCCCGGTCATCACTTCCAGATTTCGCTCGAATCGGAGAACACCAACCTGAACCGCTTCCGGCGGTTCGGCTCCCGGATCGTGGGCGGTGCCTACGTCGAGGGCTGGGGCCTCTACGCGGAACGACTTGCCGACGAGCTCGGCCTGTACCGTGACGAGGCGGAACGGTTCGGCATGCTGGACGGGCAGGCGTGGCGCGCGGGCCGACTCGTGGTGGACACCGGCATGCATGCGCTGCGCTGGACGCGCCAGCAGTCAGTGGACTACCTCCTCAACGACGTAGGCCTGTCGATGACGGACTCCACGATCGAGACGGACCGGTACATCTGCTGGCCCGCCCAGGCGCTCACGTACAAGGTCGGCCAGCGGGAGATCGAACGGCTGCGCCGTGCGTTGACGGCCCGCGACGGAGCGGCCTTCAGCCTTCGCCAGTTCCACGACGAAGTGCTCGCGCACGGCTCGCTGCCGCTGGCGACGCTGGCCCGTGAACTGCCGAACTGGGTGACCGCGCCCGCCTGACAATCCCGAGCTTGGGCCGGGTAGAGCGTTGCGCGCCGAGGCTTCGACAAATCACGCATCTGCCAACGGAGCCCCGTGTGCGACACGGATTTCGCACGATGAGGCGCCATCAGGAACGAATATCGTGTTGACGAGGCGATCGGTGGTGTGGCACGATACGTCCACGCGTTGCACACACCGCAACAACCTGTCTCACTACCCGGATCAGTTCGTGGTCGGTGAGGGCATTGAATTCGAACCCCAGATGACACCTCCGGAGGCAGCATGACCAGTCCCGCCGACCGACCACCCCTTGCGCGAGCACGTCAGCTGGACCTCTATCGGCGGGCCCTCAAGACCCTGCCCGGCGGGGCGAACTCCAACTTCCGGGCGTGGGGCGAGGACACGATCTACGTCGATCGCGGGCGGGGCGGACGAGTCTGGGACATTGACGGCAACGAGTTCGTGGATCTCCGGATGGGCTACGGCCCCGTGATCCTCGGCCACGGCGACGAGCGGGTGGACGACTACGTCAACGAGCGGATGCGTCGCGGGGTCAGCTTCTCGCTCACCAGCGAGGACGAAGTCCGGGCGATGGAGCTCCTGTGCGAGCTCACCGGCTGGGTGGACATGGCCCGGATGACCGTGTCGGGCACCGAGGCGACGATGCACCTGATGCGCCTGGCCCGGGCGTTCACGGGCCGGGACAAGATCGTGAAGTTCGAGGGCCAGTACCACGGCGTCCACGATTACGCCCTCATCAGCGTCTCGCCGGACAACATGGCCGACCTCGGGGACGCGGACAATCCCGTGGGCCTGGCCTGGGGGCGCGGCATTCCCGGTGCCGTTGCGGCCACGATCGTGCCGGCCCGCTTCAACAACATCGACCGGCTCCGCCGGCTCTTCGAGCGCCAGGGCCACGAGATCGCCGCGGTCATCGTGGAACCGGTCCTCGGCAACGCCCAGGGGATCCTCCCCCAGGAGGGTTTCCACAAGGCCCTGCGAGCCCTCACCGAGGAGTTCGGGATCCTGCTGATCTTCGACGAGGTCAAGACCGGGTTCCGGTTCGCCCGCGGCGGCGCGGCCGAGTATTTCGGCGTCACGCCGGACCTCGCGACGTTTGCGAAGGCCATGGGCAACGGCTACCCGGCGGCGGCATTCGGCGGAAGCGACGAGGTGATGTCCGTTCTGCCCGACAAGGTCAGCCACGGTGGGACGTACGCCGGCAACCGCGTGGCGGCGGCCGCCTCGGTCGCGACGCTCAAGATCCTTCGCGACACGGACGCGCTGGCGAGCATCCACGCCGTTGGGCGAGCGGTCCAGGCGGGGCTCGCCGAGGTGATCTCCGAGCGCGGCCTGCCGTACGTTTTCACCGGGCATCCCGTGATGTTCGGG
>JACVXW010000114.1 GCA_015661135.1 Chloroflexota bacterium | reverse complement strand
GGCCTGGCTGGGTCTCCTCGGAACGGAGCCCGACCTGGAGATCGCCGCCGCCCGGAGCGCGTTCGAGGCGGGCGACATGGATGCGGCCATCGCTGCTGCGGTTGAGGCGGAGGCCGCGTGGCGGGCTGCTCCGGATGTTGCCCGCGGGCGCATGGTCAGCGTCGCGCTGCTCATCGCGGCCGCCGGGCTTGGGATCCTGCTCCTGGCCCAGGTGCGACACCGCCGGCCCGGGGGCTGGAGCTCCGGCCGCACGCCGTGACGAGGCAGGCAGGATCGTGACGGGCGCTGCGGGCCGGGTCGCCAGGCGTCCTGTCGTGCCGGGCCGCGTGGCGTTCGCGGTGGCCCTCTTCCTCGCCGCTGGATTCTCGCTCGCGCCGTCCTCGGCTCGGCCGGTCGCTGCGGCGACCGGCACCCTCGTCATCGTGGCCGATGCCACCTACTCCGTGGAACCGTCGGCCGGCCTCATCCATGTCTCCGTCGCCGTCGCCTTGACGAACGACAAACCCAGCAGCGCGTCGTACTCGTACTACTGGCGCGACATCGCATGGGCCGTCCAGCCCGAGGCGGTGAACCTGATGGCCCGCGATGAGACAGGCGACCTTGCGATCACGTCCACGCCGCAGGATGGGTACCTCGAGAGCGAGGTCCGACTGCGGCGCAACCTGAACTACCGTCAGACGGCCAACGTCACGATCTCCTGGGATCTGCCCGGCGGCACGCCTCGATCGGACTCGGCGATCCGGGTTGGCGAGGCTTTCGTCGCCTTCGACGTCTGGGCCTGGGGCGATGCCGGCAATGGCTCCGTTACGGTCCGTCTGCCGGCCGGATTCGAGGTCCAGACGTCCGGATCCCAACTGGCCGAAGAGACCGGACCGGGTGGGGCGACGCTCACCGCAGCCGCGATCGACGACCCGTTCGAATTCTGGGCGACGGTCGCAGGAACCCGTGACCGCTCGTTCGCGACCGATGCGTTGACCCTCCCCGGCTCGATCCGGCTCGTCGTCAAGGGTTGGCCGGAGGACGCAGTCTGGCGGACCACGGTCTCCACGACGCTCCGGCGCGGGCTACCGGATCTGCAGACGCTGATCGGCCTGCCCTGGCCGGTGGCGCGCCAGCTCGAGGTCCTGGAGGTCTACGCGCCGCTCCTCGAGGGCTATTCCGGCTTCTTCTACCCGGATGAGGAACGGATCGAGATCAGCGAGGAGCTCGACGAGCTGACCATCATCCACGAGGGCGCGCACGCCTGGTTCAACGACGGTCTGTTCACGGAACGCTGGATCACGGAAGGCCTGGCCGACACCTATGCCGCTGCGGTCCTCGCCGGGCTCGGCTCGGAGCACCAGACGCCGCAGCCGGTCAGGACGACGGACGAGGGTCACGTCGACCTGCTGTCGTGGCAGTTTCCCGGACGGATCACGGACGAGACCGCGCTGCGGGAGGAGTACGGCTACAACGCCTCGTGGTATGTCGTGGCGACCCTCTACGAGGAGATCGGATCGGACCGGTTCCGGGCGATCTTCAAGGCCGCCCACGATGACGCGATCGCCTATGAGGGCTCGGGCCCTCCGGAGACGGTAGGCGAGACGGACGACTGGCGCCGCTTCCTGGACCTGTTGGAGGAGGCCGGCGGTTCGGCAAGGGCTGTGGCGCTCTACCGAACCCTGGTGGTCTCGCCGCCGGCAGATCGGGAGCTGGACGCCCGCGACGACGCACGCGCCGCGTACGACGGGTTGCTCGCCGCCGGCGATGGCTGGTCGCCGCCGTTCTATGTCCGCAGCCAGATGGGGACCTGGTCCTTCGAGCGTGCGACTGATCGGATCGCGGAGGCGCTGGCCGTCCTTTCTGTGCGGGCCGAGGTCCAGGACGCGGCCACGGCCCTCGGCATCGATGCGCCCGACCTCCTCCGCGCCGCGTACGAGTCCGCCTCCGACGGATTCGCGGCCGCACAGGCCGTCGGCGCGGACGAGCTCGAGGCCCTGGGGGCACTGGCGGCACTGGCGAACGCCCGCGATACGATCGCCCGCGAGCCGGATCTCGTACTGGCCGTGGGACTGCTGGAAACGACGCCGGACCTGACCTACGAGGAGGCAGTCGCGGCGTTCGAGGCCGGGGATCTCGATGCCGCTGTGGCGGGTGCGCTGGGCGCGCTCGCCGCCATCGACGACGCCCCACGGATCGGCCGTGAGCGGCTGCTGGCAACGACGGGCGGCGCGGCGGTCGTCGTGCTCGTGGTCGGGTTCTTCGTCCTCCGCCATCGGCGGCGGCGCGGGGTGCCGGACGCGGCGGGCGGCGTGGCCGGAGGGGCCGCGGAGCCGTACGCTACACTCGCCGCCGGCCCGTCGGCGGAGTCGCCGCCCACGGTCGGCGTCCCGGAGCAGGATGGAGGATCGGTCGGCGGAGATGGCTCGAGTACCCCGCACTGACCGGCCAAGGCATCCGTCGCGCTGATGCCGATCCATCGCACCCGACCTTCGGGCGAGATCCTGTCCGGCGACTCGGCGGACGTCTATTTCGCCCGCGCGGACCTCGTCCTCGAGCGCGAGGGTCTGGACCCGGTGGTGACGATGGAGGTCTTCACCCGCCAGAACGCGGTCCTGTGCGGGATCGACGAGGCCAAGAACCTGCTCGGCCACGTCCTCGCCGACGCCGATGAGTCCGAGACGGTCGTCGAGGCGCTCGACGACGGCGACGAAATCGGGCCGCGTGAAATCGTTCTCCGGATCACGGCCCGCTACCGGGCGTTCGGCCTGTACGAGACCGCGATCCTGGGCATGCTCGCCCAGTCGACCGGCTGGGCCACCGCGGCGCGGGAGGTCGTCACGGCCGCCGCCCCGGACCCGGTCATCTCATTCGGGGCGCGGCACGTCCATCCGGACATCACGGACGTCCTGGACTATGCGGCCATCGTCGGCGGCTGCGTGGGTGCGTCGACGCCGGCCGGGGCGCGGCTCGCCGGCCTCTCGCCGACCGGCACGATGCCGCACTCGCTCGTCCTGATCTTCGGGGACACCGTCCAGGCCGCGCTCGCATTCGACCGGGACCTGGATGCGGACGTCCCCCGGATCGTCCTGGTCGACACGTTCAAGGACGAGGCAGAGGAGGCGCTCCGGGTGGCCGAGGCCCTCGGTGAACGGCTCTACGGCATCCGGCTTGACACGCCGTCCGAGCGCGGACGGGTCACGGCAGACCTGGTCCACGAGGTTCGCGCCCGGCTGGACCAGGCGGGCCATCGGCACGTCCGGATCGTCGTTTCCGGCGGCCTCACCCCGGACCGGATCCGCTACTTCCGGGAGGCGGGTGCGCCCGTCGACTCGTTTGCCGTGGGGTCCTATATCAGCGGCGCCACGCCGATCGACTTCACCGGCGACCTCAAGGAGATTGACGGCCGCCCGATCGCGAAGCGTGGCCGGATCCCGGGCCGGACGGACAGTCCGCGCCTCCGGCCGGTGCGCCTCGCGGAGTGGCGCACCGCCGGACCTTAGGGCTCGGCGACCTCGGAAGCCTCAAGGATCCTGGTCACCCACAGCACGCCGACCAGCGTCTTGGCATCGGGGAGCTGTCCGGATTCGGCCATCGCCAGTGCGGCGCGCCATGGAACGTGTTCCAGCTCCAGGCGCTCGTCCTCATCCGGGCCGAGCCGGCCCTCCGTGGCCGGCACGAGGTCGCGGGCCAGGTAGAGGTGCATCAGCTCGGTCGCGAAGCCCGGCGCGGTCCAGAAGGCGCCGAGGTGCCTCCAGGAACCGGCGCGGAACCCGGTCTCCTCCTCCAGTTCGCGCCGCGCGGCGAGGTCCGGATCCTCGAGCGACCCGTCGGCCGCGCGGTCCAGCGTGCCGGCCGGGATTTCCAGCAGCGTCCGGCCCGCGGCCAGCCGGAACTGGCGGACCATCAGGACCTGATCGTTCGGGTCCAGGGCGACGATCGCGACCGCCCCGGGATGACCCACGATATCGCGGGTCGAGCGGCGGCCATCCGGGGTCACGATGTCGTCAACCCGGACGTCGAGGTAGTGACCCCGATGGACGACCCTCGTCCCAACGACGACCTCGCGGAGTCGATCGTCGGCCGGGTGCCTGCCCTGCTCGGACACCTCGCGCGCCACGCCCTCAGGCAGCCGCGACGATGGCGTCACCCGTCTCGCCGTCGAAGAGGTGCAGCCGACCGGCCGGGACCACGAGGTCAAGGATGTCGCCGGGACGGACCTGGTGGGTGGCCGAGACGACGGCGATCACGTCGCCGTCATGACCGGGCACGGTGACATGGAGGAGCTCTTCGTTGCCGAGGTACTCCACCACGTCTGCCTTGGCCCGAATCGCCAGGCCCTCGCTGGTTCCGCCGAGTTCCAGGTGCTCCGGTCGAAAGCCGGCCGTGAGGCGTCGGGATCCGGCGGAGGCCAGCGACCCTCGGAACCGGCTCGGCAGCGGGAACTCGAAACCCCAGCCCTTGAGGCGATCGCCGTCGATCTCGAGCGACGCAAAGTTCATCGAGGGGCTCCCGATGAACCCGGCCACGAAGTGGTTGCGTGGGTGGTCGTACAGCGTCTGCGGCGTCCCGACCTGCTGGAGGTCGCCGGTGTTCATCACCGCGATCCGGCTGCCCATCGTCATCGCCTCGACCTGGTCGTGGGTGACGTAGACGAAGGTGGTGCCCATCCGCTGGTGGAGCCGGGCGATCTCTGCCCGTGTCTGGACGCGAAGCTTGGCGTCGAGGTTGGACAGCGGCTCGTCCATCAGGAAGACCGACGGTTCCCGGACGATCGCCCGACCGAGCGCCACGCGCTGGCGTTGGCCGCCCGACAGCTCCTTGGGCTTCCGGGCAAGAAGCGTCTCGAGCCCAAGGATTCGGGCTGCCTCCTCGACCCGCCGGTCGATGGAAGGCGAGGTTGTCGCGGACCGACATGTGCGGGTAGAGCGCGTAGCTCTGGAAGACCATCGCGATGTCGCGATCCTTGGCGGCCACGTCGTTGACCACACGGTCACCGATCCGGAGGGTGCCCTCGGAGATGTCTTCCAGTCCGGCGATCATCCGGAGGCTGGTGGTCTTGCCGCAGCCCGACGGGCCGACCAGGACCATGAACTCGCCGTCCTGGATCTCGAGCGACAGGTCGCGGACCGCGGCGACCTCGCCGTAACGCTTGGTGACGTGGTCGAACGTGACGGTGGCCATGACACGCCTCCGACCGGGCCGGGCATCGCGGACCCTGCATCCTGTCGCGCTGGGCGCGACTGAGGACGGGTCCCGTACGTGACCGTTCCGGGCTGCGCCGATGGTATACGGGTGGAGTCAGGCCGTGGCGGCGGCGGCGAAGCTCGCCATGTCGACGAAGCGCGCGTCCGGAGTCGCGTCGGCCGGGGGCGTGGCACCGGATCCGGCACGGTCGTGGCGCCGGTCGATCCAGACCGTGGTCAGCCCGAGCGACTTCGCCGGGACGTGGTCGTGGAAGAGGCTCTGGGCGACATGCAGGATCCGCTCGCGTGGGAGTCCGACGCGCTCGAACAGCAACTCGAAGTTGGCGATCCGCGGCTTGTAGCCGCGCGCCTGCTGGGCGGTGACCACCCAGTCGAATTCGACATCGAGCCGTCGGTTCGAGGCCGCGAAGAGGTCGTCGTCGCAGTTCGTCAGGACACCCAGGCGGAACCTGCCCTTGAGGCGCTTCAGCGCTGCGGCCGAGTCGGGGAAGGGCGGCCAGTCCGCAACCGATCCGCCGAATTCCTGGATCTCGGCCGGCGTTGCCTGCGCGCCGAAGGACGCCGCGACGGCCACAAGCCCGCGCCCGAGGATCTCGCGATAGGTGAGGTACGGCCCCTGTTCCAGGCTCGCTTCGGCAGCCGCGTAGCGCTCGAGGATCTCTTCGTCGGCGGCGTCGGCGGCGCGCCCGGTGAGCCCCGCCCGCAGACCGGCAAGGAGGCCGGTCTCCCAGTCGATCAGCGTGCCGTAGCAGTCGAACGTGATCGCCTCGAAGGCACCGTAGTCGAGATCGGTCATCGGGTTCACCAGCTGGCACATCCGGGCAGCCCGGGAAGGGTGTTGGGGTGGCCTATGGGGGTCGAACCCATAACCTGCGGAACCACAATCCGCTGCTCTGCCGGTTGAGCTAAGGCCACCGCGCGCGACGCGATTCCTGATCGGATACGCGGGCCCGCGAAGTGTACCCGAAGGTCGACGCTGGTACCCCTGCCGCAGGACCCCGGGACCATGGGGTAGGCGACCGGCGCTGGCCCGGAACCTAGTCTGGACGGCGACCGGTCGGTGGAGGCCGGGCGGTCCGAAGAATTCGCGCCAGAAAGCCGGAGCCATGAACGCCACGCTCGTGCCCCGAATAGCTCCCGCGGCCCGAATCAGTCGCCGCTTCGCCAGCCTCGCGACCATCGCAGCCCTGGTCTTGACGATCGCCAGCCCGGGCACCGTCTTCGCCTGGGATGCCAACGCCTACTCATCCGCCGATGAGGACCTGCTCGTCACGCTGACGAACCAGGCCCGCGCCGCGGCCGGCCTGCCGGCGCTCAAGGTTGACTCCGCCCTCACCTCGATCGCCCGCTGGCGGTCCAAGGACATGATCGACCGCAACTACTTCAGCCACAGCATCCCGCCGGACGGCAAGAAGGTCTTCGACGAGATGACCCGCCTGGGTTACTGCTTCAAGCTCGCCGGCGAGAACATCGGGAGCAACAACTTCCCGGACGACATCGCCACCGAGACGATCCAGCAGGGCTTCATGGGCTCAGCCGGCCACCGGGCGAACATCCTCGGCGCGGCCTGGGACGTCGTCGGGATCGGGGCAATCACATGTGGACCGTGCTCTTCGCCGACAAGTGCAGCGCCGGCCCGACGGCCACACCCACGCCGACGCCGAAGCCAACGGCGGCGCCCGACGCAACGCCGAAGCCCATTGCGACGGCTGGACCGGCCGAGACGCCACGACCCACCCCCACGACGGCGCCGATCGCGACGCCGGCGCCCACGCCCGTCCCGACCGCGATCCCGACCCCAACGCCGAGTCCGACGCCAAGCCCTACACCCGATCCGGTTGACCCGGCCGAGCTGGCCGAAATGTCCGGAACCGGTCTCCGTGGCATCGGCGGCGGGTTCGTCGCAGGCGGCCCCATCAAGCCGGGCCCCGGATCGACCCCCTCGCCCGTGACGGATCTCTCGTCGCTCCAGGTCGTTGACGCGCCCTTCTCGCAGAGCCTCGTGGACGCGATCGTCGGCGACGTCGCCGGGGGCTTCTTCGGCAACTGAACTCTCGCCGGCGGGCCGCACGGCGACCGACGCGGCGGCTACACTGCCCGTGCTCGATCGCGCCGAGCAAGAAATCGGGAGGGCCATGCCACCGATCCTCGAGGCCTTCGACCTCACCAAGCAATACGAGCTCGGTTCAGGGACCGTAGCGGCCCTGAAGGGTGTGTCGCTGGCGGTCCCGGCGGGTGAGTTCGTGGCACTCATGGGTCCATCCGGATCCGGCAAGAGCACCCTGTTGCAACTGCTCGGCGGCCTGGACCGGCCGACGACGGGCTCGGTCGTCTTCGAGGGCCGCGACATCAGCCGCCTGTCGGATGACGATGCAACCCGCTTACGGCGCGAGCGGACGGGCTTCGTCTTCCAGGCGTTCAACCTGATCCCGCTGCTCAACGTCCGGGAGAACATCGCCCTGCCGTTCACGATCGCCGGGCAGGACGCCACGCGCGGCGAGATCCGGGATCGGATCCGGGACGTGATCGCGCTCGTCGAACTCGTCGGCAAGGAGCGTCATCGTCCCGACCAGTTATCCGCCGGAGAGCAGCAGCGGGTGGCCGTGGCCCGCGCGCTCGTGACGCGCCCGTCCGTCCTGCTGGCCGACGAGCCGACCGGAAACCTGGACTACACGACGGGCGGCGAGTTGCTCGACGCGCTCTGGCGTTCGTGCGACGAGAACGGCCAGACGATCGTCCTGGTCACCCACGACGCCCGCGCCGCTGCTTATGCGGACCGGGTGCTCGTGATCGGCGACGGCCGGATTCGGGACGCCATCGATCTGGGTCGGCGAGCCGATCACTCGGCGGCGCCGCTCATCACCCGGCTGGCCCAGCTGGGGCTCTGATGCGCGGCGGCCTGGACCGCCTGGCGTGGCGGACACTCGCTTCACGACCGCTCCGCACGCTCCTGACCATCCTGGGCGTGGCGCTCGGCGTCGGCGTCCTGTCCGCGTCGCTCTCGCTGAGCGCCGGGATGGAGGCGGCGGTGGACCGGACCGTGCGCGACATCGTGGGCCGATCGGACCTCCGGGTCAGCGCCTTCCTGGAGCAGGGGCTGTCGGACGCGACGGTCGAGGCGGTCCGCGGAACGCCCGGGGTCGCGGTCGTCGCGCCGACGATCGAGCGGCGGACGTTCCTCGCCGCGGGTGGGATCGGAACGACCGGCGGGGCCCGTGACGCGGTGACGATCATCGGGATCGATCCCGTGCCGTACGCGCAGCTGCACGACCTGGTCCTCGTGGCCGGCGCCCGACTGGCGCGGCCCGACGAGCCCTCTGCGCTGATTTCCGAGTCGCTCGCTCGCGACGATGGCTATGTCCTCGGCAGCGAGATCACGCTCCAGGGCGCGGGCGAGCCGGCACACCTGCGCGTGATCGGGATTCTCGCCGGGCCCGGGCCACTACCGGGGGCCGCCGGGCGGACCTTGATCGTGCCGCTCGACGTCGCCCGCTCCACGTTTGCGCTCAATGGCGTCAGCCGGGTGGACGTGGGCCTTGCCCCCGGCTCCACGGCCGCAGCGGTGACCGCGGCGCTCGCGGAGCGCCTGAAGGGCGAACCGTACGTTCTTTCGTCGCCCGGAGACCTGGCCGCGGGCCTGCGCGCCTCCACGGCCGACTTCCTGGCCACGACCGCGATGGTCGCGGCGATCGTCCTCTTCGTGGGCTCGTTCCTGATCATGAACACCATGTCGATGACCGTTGGGGAACGTGCCCGGGAGGTGGGACTTCTCCGCGCCGCGGGCGCCACGCGAGCCCAGGTCGTCCGGTTTGTCTTCGCCGGCGCGATCGTCATCGGCCTGGTTGGCTCGGGCCTCGGCCTGCTCGTCGGGCTCCTCATCGGCGGGCTCACCGCCGGATCTGTTCGCGCGATCACGGGGTTCCCGGCCGAGGTCTCCGGGATCGATCCGGGGAGCCTCCTGACCGCGTTTGCCGTCGGCCTCGCGATCACAATCGCCGGGGCGATCGAGCCGGCCGTCCGCGCCGCCCGGATCTCCCCGGTCGAGGCACTCCGGGCGCGGCTGGACCTGCCAGGGATCCGACGTGGTCGTCGCGGTTGGCTGGCCATCGTCTTCGTCGCGGTTGCCGTCCTGGTCCTGCTGGCCTGGCCTCCCGCAGCCGACACGCGGGGCGCGGATCGGGCGCTCGCGGTCTACGGCGTGCTCCTGGCGGCAACGCTGGCGACGCCCTTCTTCCTGCCGCCGCTCGCCCGGCTCCTCGGCAGCCCGATAGCCCTCGTCCTCCGGCTCGAGGAGCGCCTGGCGCGCGGATCGCTCGCCCGGGATCAGAGCCGGGCAGCCCTGACCCTCGGGGCCCTCGTCGTTGGCCTCGCCATGGTGGTGGCACTCGGCTGGTCCGCCCAGGCCGCCCGCAACGCCGCGACGGCGTGGCTCACGGATGTCGTGCCCGGCGAGATGATCGTGACCTCGATCCGGCCCGTCGGCCTGGATGAAGGCGTCGGGGAGACGCTCGCCGCGGTGCCGGGCGTTCGAGCGGTCACGCCGATCGCGACCTTCAACCTCGCGATTCGCGGCATCCGTCTCGACGCAGCCGCAATCGTCGGGGCGGACTTCCTCGCCGACGGCCGACTGACCTTCGTGTCGGGCGATCGAGGGGCGGCCCTGTCGGCGCTCGATCAGGGCGGAGCCGCGATCCTGCCGGCATCGGTCGCCCGGCGCATGAGTCTCGGCGTCGGGGACTCCATCACGCTCGGGCTCGGCGGAGGGTCCACGCTCGGCCTCCGGGTGGTCGGCGTCGTCGAGCGCTCGGTCCCGGGCGGAACCGGCGAAGGGATCCTGGTCGGCTGGTCGGACGCAACGGGCCCCCTTCGCGTGGCCGGGGCCGATGTCTTCGCCGTCCGCTTCGCCGATGGCGCCAGCGCCGCCGCGAGATCCGAGGTGGAGGCGGTTGCCCAGACCCTCGCCCTGGGTGCGAGCCCGCTGTCGAGGGTCCAGGGGGCGATCACGGACGCCCTCGGGCGGGTCTTCGGGCTGTTCGATGCGCTCGCGCTCGTGGCGATCCTGGTGGCGGCGCTGGGCATGGTCAACACCCTCACCATTGGCGTTGTCGAGCGGATCCGCGAGATCGGCGTCCTGCGCGCGATCGGGATGACCCGGCGCCAGGCATCGCAGATGGTCGTCGTGGAGGCGACGATCGTGGGACTCGTCGGCGTCGTGCTCGGGGCCCTGACGGGCATCGCCGCCGGGGCCGTGATGCTGGCGATGACCGGCGGTCTGCAGCCGTCGGCCGGACTGCCGTGGAACGCGATCGGAATTGCAGCCGTCCTGGGGCTCGCCGGTCCGGCGATCGCCGCCTGGTACCCGTCCCGGCTGGCCTCGGGCGTCTCGATCGTCGAGGCGCTCAAGTTCGAGTAGCCCATCCCGGCAGGTCGCCGTCACGACCTACTCGATGGGGTCCGAACGGAAAAGTGCCTCTGCTAGACTCGCCGCACCGCGGCAAGGTGCCGCCTTCGCTGGAGGACGGACGTCTTGACGATCACGGTTCCGCGGCTCGACCGCCTGCCGGCGCACGAGCGCGGTATCACGATTGCCGACTTCCTCGTCCCGATCCGGGTCGCCGAGGGGATCGGGGTCCGGCTCAGACACGTCGCCCTGATCGTCGCCGGGACGGTCCTCATCGCGCTCGCCGCACAGGTCTTCTTCTACGTGCCGGGTAACCCCGTCCCGTACACGGGGCAAACCTTCGGCGTGCTGCTCGCCGGCGGAGCCCTGGGTTTCCGTCGAGGCGTCGCGTCGACCTCGCTGTATGCACTGATCGGGTACCTCGGTCTGCCCGTCTTCGCCGGCGGTACGTACGGTCCGGACGTCG
>JACVXW010000113.1 GCA_015661135.1 Chloroflexota bacterium | reverse complement strand
CCGGAGCCCCGCCCGACCCCATGACCCTGCGAGGCGGCCGTGCCCGGCGGCCGCGCAGGGCGCGGCAGACGTGCCCGGCGGACGCTAACTCACGCGATGGGCGAGGTGCTCGAGCAGATCGAGTTTCGTGATCACGCCGGTCGGCCGGCCGTTGCGGACCGCGAGCAGGGCCGATGCTCCCCCGGCCAGGAGCCTGAACGCGTCGTCGAGCGACGCTCCGACCTCGATGGTCGGGAGCGGCGGGTCCATGACCTCGCCGAGGGTGCGTTCCATGACCGAGGGATTGCGGTAGGCGCGGTCGAGCAGGCCCTTCTCGCTGACCGCGCCGACGATCCCGGCGAGCGCCTCTCCCTCGGGGTCCTGCGACACCGGCATCTGGCTGATCCCGAACTGCTGGAGGCGGTCGATGGCGATCCCCGCGAGTTCCGTGGTGCGCGCAAGGACGAGGTCGGGCATCGCGCCGCCGCGATGCCGCGCGGCCAGGAGGTCGGCCACGCGGGTCGCCGCGCCGGTCGTGGCGAGGAGCCCGTTGGCCCGCATCCACTCGTCGTTGTAGAGCTTCGAGAGGTAGGAGCGGCCGCCGTCCGGCAGGATCACCACCATGACGGCGTCCCTCGCCGCCGCGGCGTCACGCGCCATCGCGAGACGAGCCTCGTCAAGAGCGGCCACAACCGCAGTCCCGCAGGATTCCCCGGCCAGGATCCCCTCCTCGCGGGTGATCCGGCGGGCCATCAGGAAGGCGTCGCGGTCCGAAACGCGGACCCAGCGATCCACGACCGACGGATCATGGGTGCCCGGAAAGAAGTCCTCGCCCACGCCCTCGGTCAGGTACGGCCGGGCGACGTCGCCGGACAGGACGCTGCCCTCCGGATCCGCGCCGATGATCGCGATCGAGGGGTTCCTCCCCTTGAGGAAGTGCCCGATCCCGGACAGCGTCCCGCCGGTCCCGGCACTCGCCACGAGGTGGGTGATCCGGCCGGCGGTCTGCTCCCAGATCTCGGGGCCTGTGGTCCGCTCATGCGCCAACGGGTTCTCCATGTTCCAGTACTGGTCCGGCTTGAAGGCGCCGGGGACGTCGCGGGCGAGGCGGGCCGCTACCGAGTAGTACGACTCGGGCGACTCCGGCTCCACGTTCGTTGGACAGAGGACCACTTCCGCGCCGTACGCCCGGAGGAGGGCCTGCTTCTCGGGCGACTGCTTGTCCGCCATGACGAAGATGCAGCGATAGCCCTTGAGGGCGGCAGCGATGGCAAGGCCATGACCGGTGTTGCCGGATGTTGGCTCGATGATCGTCCCGCCAGGTTTCAGGAGGCCGGCGCGCTCCGCGGCCTCGATCATCGGCAGGCCGATCCGGTCCTTCACCGATCCGCCGGGGTTCATCGTCTCGAGCTTGGCCAAGATCACCGGCTGCGTCTCGAGCGGGCCGAGGTCGCGGGTGACGCGGGTCAGCCGGACGAGCGGCGTCCCGCCGATGAGGTCGAGGATGGACTCGGCGTACTGCATTGGGGCAGTGTAGGTCGCCGGCCGTCCGGGACCCGGCTCAGCGATCCAGTCGGCCGGGCGCGAGAAGCAGCCACGTCAGGCGTCGTCGCAGCCGGCGAGGGTGGTCCGGTGGATCCTCGCTCCAGGCCTGCAGTTCCTCGACCACCGGACCGAGGCGGGCGGCAATCGCGTTGCCGACGCGCCGCGCGAGCTCAATCTCCTCGCGTGTGCCGGGCAGCGGCAGCGCGCCGTCCCAGGCCGAACCCAGGAGATCCGCGACGGATGTCGGCGCCAGGACGCGAGACGCCATGCGCCGCCCGATGTAGAGCTCGTCGGTCCCGGCCATCGCGAAGGGCACGATCGTCGCGCCGGTCCGGAGCGCGATCAGGGACGCGCCGGCCCGGAACGGCACGACTCGACCGGCCGGTCCGCTGACCGAACCCTCCGGCATCTGGGCGAAGACGCCACCTGCGTCGAGCACAGCCCGAGCCGCGCGCACGTGCTGATCGATGCCGACTCCGCCTCGCCAGACCGGCAGCAGCCCACCGATCTGGCGAATGAGGACCTCCTTCCAGCGCGACGAGAAGGTGGATGCGGCACTGCCAAGGAACCATGCGCGAGGCTCGGAGGGCAAGGCATGGACCACGAGAAATGGGTCCATCCATCCCCGATGTGCCGCCCCCATCAGGATGTACGCGCCGGCCGGCAGGTTGGCCTGTCCTTCCCGGCGGTGCTGAAACCTGAACAGGCCGAACAGCAGGACCCGGGCAACGATCCGAACGACTCTGAACGCGAGCGTCGCACGGATCTCCGGCGGGCGGCCCAGCCACTCGAGGCCTTCACGGGCGTCGCCGCGGGCGCGGGCGAGTGCTTCGGGCGCGACGCGGCCACGGGGGCGCCGCGAAGGAGTCTGTTGGTCCGGCGTGGAATCGGGCGAGCTGTCCGGCACGGGCGTCAGCCAGGCGGACGCACGTCCGCGGATCCGTCGCCTGCGTGGTCCGCGTCGTCCTCGCCCTCCCCATCGGTGTCGCCGTCCAGGTCGTTATCGAAGGCACCAGGACCACGAACGCCCCGACGACGAACAGGACGGACATGATCTGGGCTGCGGCGACGCCACCCACGAACCAGTTGCCGGTCCGGAGGTTCTCGAGGAGGAACCGGACGACGCCATACCAGATGAAGAAGATCAGGAGCTGGTCGCCCCGGCGGAGCCGGTACGGTCGCCCTCGCGACAGCCAGATGAGGATGGTCGCACCGAGCAGTCCGGAGATGGACTCATACAGGAAGAGGGGGTGGAACCCGGTCGTCGCTTCAGGGAAGGCCGAACACGGGTATGCCGCGACCCGGTGGAGGCAGTCGATCACGACGCCCCAGGGCTGGGTCGTGGGCGGGCCATACAGTTCCTGGTTGAAGAAGTTGCCCCATCGGCCGATGGCCTGCATCGTGAACAGGGCGGGCGCCACGACGTCCGCCCACACCCAGGCGTTGAGGCGCCACACCCGGACCAGGACGATGAACGCGAGCGTGCCGGTCACGAGCCCGCCGTACACGCCGAGACCCGAGTAGGGCGGCAGGATGATCTTGAGCAGGTCGCCCTGGTACAGCTGCCACTGGTCGATGACGTGATAGAGCCGGCCGCCGACGAGCGCGGCGATCGCGATCACGATGATCCCGTTGCCCACGATCTCGGGATCCTGCCCGAAGCGGCGCGCCTGCCGGACGAGGACCGCGTACGAGACGGCGAGCCCGACTGCGTAGGCGATCCCATACCAGTAGATGGGCAGCGGGCCGAGCTGGAGAAAGATCGGATCAGGCGTGAAGGTGATCATGGTCCGCGAGTGTACCCGGGAGAGAGCGGCGCGCCCGGCCGGCGACTAGGGCACGCCCGGCGGGAGCCGCGTGCCACGATCGATGCCCCTACACTCGCGCTGATGTCCTGTCCCGTGGCGTTTCCGAGCAATCCGTCCTGATGGCCGAGTTCCAGTGGTGGCTCCTGCTCGTCGGACTCGTGGCCGGCGGTGGCCTCGTGGCGGTCGTCCTCATGGACGGCGCGCGGCGCGAACAGGACCTCGACGAGGCGGAACTGCCGGCCGAGGCCTCCTGGATCGCCGGTCGACTGGCCGGCCTGGGAGAGACGCCCTCGGCGGCAGCGATCGAAGCCGTCCTCCGCGAGCATCGGGAGTACCGGCTCCTGCCGCCGCCCGATCGCCTCGGCTAGGGGCGCACCGGCGGCAGGATCGGGCGTCCCTCGAAGGCCGTCGAGAAGACGACATCTGTCTCCGTCGAGAAGACGTGCCGGGTTGCCTGGATCGCCTTCACGACGCGCTCGAGGTCGCGCGTGTCGCGGGCACGGATCTTCAGGAGGTAGTCCGCCTCGCCGGTGATGTGGTGGCACTCCTCGATCTCAGCGAGCGCGTCGAAGTCGCCGGTGAGATCCGTCGAGACGGTTCCGGGAGCCTGGGTCACCCAGGTGAAGGCCAGCACGCCCAGGCCCAATGCCTCGGCCGAGACGCGGGCCCCGTAACCCGTGATGACGCCTCGAGCTTCCAGCTTCTTCACCCGTTCGTGGGCCGCGGGTCCGCTGATGCCGACAGCCGAGCCGAGCTCGGCATACGGCCGTCGCCCATCTGCCTGGAGCAGGCCGAGGAGCAGGGTGTCGATGCGATCCAGGGTGCCCTTCTCTGCCATTACCTCGATCCGCTAAGCAATGTGACTTGCCAGCCTAATGGGATTAGGCTATCATCCGGTTGCAAGGTCCACTTTGGGTGTCGGGCCCGTCGCATCAAGCGATGGGATCGCGCGGTTCGTCCGCCGGTCCGACGGCACTCGGCAAACGACAGGTACGCATCATGTTCCATCTGGCCGGCTTTGGTTTCCTGGCGCTGTTCTCGCTCCTGGGTTTCCTCGGCGACGATCGGCGTCGGCCCTCCGACTCCTACGAATACTTCGGCTCCGGCGCTCGCTGGATCCGCTGACCCCAATACGCTCGACGAACCTCGAACGGCCCCGGGATCTCCCGGGGCCGTTCTGCTTGTCCGTGGCCGGTCACCACGTACCGCGGGGCCGTTCCCTGATGGCCTCGAGCGCGCCGGCCGGCAGGCGGCCCTCCAGGCACGTGACCCCGGCCGGCCCCACGACGGCGTCATGGCGCGTGGGCGCCGGGAGGTCCAGACGATCCCCGGGACCGAGGTCCACGAAACGGCCGGCGTCGGGCAACCCGAATCGGATCGATCCGGACAGGCAGACGAGGACCTTGTCGTAGCCGTGGGCGTGCGCCGCGTATTGCTCGAATGGCCCGTTCGACCAGCTCGCCGACGTCAGGCCTTCCGCCCGGAGACGGGCCTCCGGATCAGTCACCCGAGGGGATGATCCGCCCGCCGGGCGCCTCGGCGCGGCGTGGTTCGCCCGGGCCCGCATCGACGTCCGGCATCGGCTGGGCCGGTGGGTCCAGGAGATCGGAGGCAGCTTCCCGCCACGCGGCATCGGCCGCGGCGATGTTCGGCCCGAACGAGATCGTCCCGGTCAACGCCAGCGCGCCGAGCAGCAGGCCGGCACCGGCGGCATAGGCGACCGACCAGTGCCACCAGAGCAGCGTGTACCCGGCCACGACCGCACCGACGGCAAGCGCGACGAGGATAGACCGCAGGTTGGGCACCGATTCAGGCCGCCACGGTCACGCCGATCGCGGTCCCCACGAGCCAGGTGACCACGGCGGCGGCGACCCCGATTCCCACCTGGCGCGCGCCCGAGAAGAGGAGACTGCGTCCAGTGAGCAGGCTGACGCCGGCCCCAACGACGAACAGGGCGGCGATGGACCCGACGATCGCCGCGACAAAGGCACCGCTCCCCGACCCGACCAGGTAGGGCACAACAGGCACGATGGCCCCGATCGCAAAGGCGATGAACGAACCGAAGGCGGCGCCCCAGGGGGACCCGAGCTGATCCGGGTCCAGGCCCAGCTCTTCGCGAACGAGCGTATCCAGGGCGTGCTGTGGGTCCTTGAACATCCGGGCCGCGATCGTTCGAGCCTCGTCCTGGGTGAAGCCCTTCGCCTGGTAGACGGCCGCGAGCTCAGCTTCCTCCTCCTCGGGCATTGCCTCCAGTTCGGCCCGCTCGAGGGCGATCTGGCGTTCGAACAGCTCACGCTGCGACTGCATCGAGATGTACTCGCCGGCGGCCATGGAGAACGCTCCCGCCAGGAGCCCGGCGACGCCCGCCAGAAGAACGAACCGCCCATCGCCGAACGCTGCACTGGCGCCGGCCACGCCCATGACGAGGGCGAGATTCGAGACCAGGCCGTCCGAGACGCCGAAGATCACCGCGCGCAGCGTCCCGGATCTCCCGGCTCGATGCCAACGCTCCCGCGACGCGATGTCCTGGGGACTTGCAACGCCGGCCGCCGCCGTGGCGTGATCCGCGGACCCCGCCAGGACGGTGGCGCGAGCGGCGTCCCCGACGATCGTCGCGCGCGTCCCGGCGCCCGCGTCGTTGGACCGGTCCGCGGACAGGCGCTTCCAGATCTCGGCGTGCTCGCGCTCGTCGGCGGCAATCGCATGGACCTCGGGGGCAGCCTGGGCCACATAGGCCCGCTCCTCGTCCCCTTCCAGGGCCAGGACGAGGTCACGCACGGCGTGGGTCCCGAAGACTCGAGCCAGGGCGATGATGGCCCTGACCCGGAAGCGAGTGCCGGCAGCAGGCGGGACCGTGGCACCGAGCTCGGTCAGCCGCCGGGCCCAGACGTCGGCGTGGCGCCGTTCGTTGGCGGCGATCGTGGCGAACGCCCCGGCCCTGGTCGGATCCCGCTCGATCCCGGCCAGCGCGTCGTACAACTGGATCGCGTCACGCTCGAGCTTGAGGTTCTCGAGGCTCTGGGCGAGGTCAATCGGCATCACGCGAATCCTAATCCCTCGGGTCCGTGCGGACCTACGCCGGAGGTACACTCGCGGCCATGCCCAACGGACCGACACTTCCGCCCCTCCGCTGGCTCTCCGCGGCGGACGTCCAGGCGGCCATGCCGGACATCTCAGAACGTCTGGTCCTTGCCGAGCGAACCCTGATCGCCCTGGCCACGCCGGACGGTGCCGAACTGCCCCCCAAGCTGGCGATCCACCCACGCCCGGCCGCCTCGTTCATCCATGCCATGCCGGCGATCTATCGGGGGGAGGTTCCCGACCGCGATCTCGTCGGCATGAAGTGGGTCGCCGGTTTCGCCACGAACACGGCCGTCGGGCTGCCGGGGATCAGCGCGACGGTGATCCTGAATGACCCGGCGACGGGCTTCCCGACGGCGATGCTCGACGGCGGGCCGATTACCGCCCAGCGGACGGCCGCCGTGTCGGGCGTAGCCATTCGCCACTTCGGCCCGGCCGTTGCCGGGCGGGCGCCGCGCGCGGCGATCATCGGTGCCGGCGTCCAGGGTCACTCGCACCTGCCGATCTTCGGATACGTCCTGCCGGGCGTTGAGCTTCACCTGTTCGACCCCGATCGGCAGCGCGCCGAGGCCCTCGCCGCAGCGGCGGCGACCACAGCGGGTGTCGAGCGGGCCGTCGTCCACGACACGGCCCGCGGCGCGATCGACGGCGCCGACGTGGTCATGACGGCGGCGGCATTCGGTCGCCGGGAGGACAGCCAGTCCATGACGAACGAGTGGCTCGTTCCCGGGGCCACCGTCATCCCGATCGACTACGCCACCTACTGCGCCGCAGAGGTGGCGCGAGACGCAGCGCTGTTCGTCGTCGACCACCGCGACCAGTACCTCGCCAATCGCGACGTGGGCAACTTCGATGGCTACCCGGACCCGCACGCCATGATCGGCGAGGCGATCCTGGCCCGGACCGCCCGGCCGGGCGGCCGCGTCGTCGTGACCCATCTCGGCGTCGGGCTGGCCGACGTCGTGTTCGCCGACGCGATCGTGCGATCGGCCGCCGAGCGTGGTCTCGGCGTCGTGCTCGAGCGCTGACGGAGCGGGCGGTGCGGATCGTTCGGTGGGTCGTCAGCGGCGTGGTGCTCGTCGTCGTCGTCGCGGCGCATTCACCGGCCGAGGCCTGCCGCAGACCGACGGCACGATTCAGATCGAGGGCCTCCACGCGCCGGTGACGGTCATCCGCGACACCGCCGGCATCATCCAGATCCGCGCCGACGATCCGCATGACCTGTTCCTCGCCCAGGGCTACGCCCACGCGCAGGAACGGATGTGGCAGATGGAGGTCTGGCGCCACATCGGGGCCGGACGACTCTCCGAGCTGTTCGGCCCGGCGAGTCTCGAGCGCGACCGCTTCATCCGGACGCTCGGCTGGCGCCAGGCCGCCCAGCGCGACCTCGACGCGATGCCAGTGGACGTCCGCGACGCGCTCGAGTGGTACGCCGACGGGGTGAACGCCTGGCTGGCCGACAACAAGGGCTCGTTCGGGCCGCCATTCGTCATCGCCGGGCTCCTGGCAGGATCCGGTGGCGCGGGCGGATACACGCCTGAACCGTGGACGCCGGTCGACTCGGCCGGCTGGCAGAAGGTCCAGGCCTGGAACCTGGGCGGCAACATGGACAACGAAATCTTCCGGCTCCTTGCCGACGCGCAGCTTGGATCCGCGGCTCGGACGGACCAGCTCTTCCCGGCGTACGACCATGCGGCCCCCGTCATCACCCCGTCGGGTCTCGAGGGCTCGGGCGGAGCGGGCGCGAACGGCGGGACGGCGACGACCCCGGACGAACCGGACCTCGATACACCCTCTGCGCTCGGCCCCGAGACCGCGGCCGCCTGGCGCGACGTCGCCGGGATCGGCGACGAGATCCTCGCGCTTGCCGGCCTGGACGAGGCATCCGGCCTCGCCGGCAGCCACGGCATCGGGTCCAACAACTGGGTGGTCGCCGGCTCGAAGTCCGCCAGCGGTGGCGCGCTCCTCGCGAACGACCCGCACCTCGGCTTCACCATGCCGAGCGTCTGGATCATGAACGGGCTGCATTGCCGGACCGTCTCGGATGCCTGTCCGTATGACGTGACCGGCGTCTCGTTCCCGGGCGTTCCGGCCGTGGTCCTCGGCCACAACGCCCGCATTGCCTGGGGCGCCACCAACGTGAACCCGGACGTCCAGGACCTCTTCCTCGAGACCGTCGATCCGGCCGATCCCACGCGCTACCTGTTCGGCGGCGAGTCCATCCCGTTCGACGTCCGGACGGAAACGATCAAGGTCGCCGGGGGCGATGACGAGGTCATCGAGGTTCGCTCGACGGGGCACGGGCCGATCCTCAACGACGTCGACAAGCGCCTCACGGGGCAGGCGCTCCTCGCCCTCCAGTGGACCGCGATCCGTGAGCCGGATGGTGCGTTCGCCTCCATCTTCCATCTCAACACGGCCCGCGACTTCGAGGGCTTCCGCGACGCGATGGCCGGCTACGGGTCGCCCAGCCAGAACTTCATCTATGCCGACGTGGACGGACACATCGGCTACCAGCTCCCGGGGTTGGTGCCCATCCGCGACGGCGCCCGGACCGGCAATCGGATTCGCGACGGGGCGTCGGGCACCCAGGAGTGGCTGGGCTACATCCCGTTCGAGGACCTGCCCTGGCAGTACGACCCCCCGAGCGGGGTGATCGTCACGGCCAACAACGCGGCCGTGGACGCTGCGTACCCGTACTTCGTCTCGAACGGCTGGGATCCCGGGTATCGCGCACAGCGGATCACCGACCTCCTCGCGGCCGCGCCCGCGGGCACGCTCACGCCGGCGGACTTCCGCGCCATGCAGATGGACAGCTACGTCCTGCGCGCGGACACGATCATCCCGGCGATCATTGCCGAGGCCTCCCCGGCAACGGACGACGGACGGCTCCTGCTCGACCGGATCCGCACCTGGGACCACTCGTGCGGCGTCGACTCGACAGGCTGTGCGACCTACATGGCCGCCGAATTCGTGCTCATGCGCGCGATCTTCGAGGACGAGCTCGGACCGCTCGCCAAGGACTACATTGGCTCCACGGACGCATGGCGTGCGCTAATCGCGGTCCTGCACGACGACGGCAGCCCGTGGTGGGACGACACGACGACCGCCGGGGCTGACCGCGCCCGGGACGTGATCTCTGCCGCCCTCGATCGGACGGCGGCGCAGCTGCGGGCCGAGGTCGGCCCGCCGGGCCGCTGGACCTGGGGCCGGCTGCACACCGTGAACTTCAAGGAGCAGACCCTCGGAGCCTCCGGCATCGGCCCGCTGGAGTGGTACTTCAACAGCGGCCCTCGCCAGGTCGCCGGCGCCAACGGGACCATCTTCAACAACTACTGGCGGCCGTGGCTCGCATTCGCGGACCCTTCGGAGCCGGGTTATGTGCCCGCCGGCCTCGATTCCGTCTTCACCGTTTCCAACGGCCCGGCCTACCGTCTCACGATCGACATGTCCGCCATCGATGAGGCGCGGATCGTCATCACCACCGGCCAGAGTGGCAACCCGTTCGACCGCCACTACGGCGACCTCATCGACGACTGGGCGACCGGCGGCACCGTGCCGCTGCCCTTCTCGTGGGAAGCGATCGAGGCGAGCGCAGCGTCGGAGCTGACGCTCACGCCCTAGGGCGGTGCCACCGCTCCGGCGGGGATCTGCTGGGTGATGCAGTGGGGACCGCCGCCGCCGAAGGCGAGCGTCAGGCCCGGCACGCCCACGATCTCGCGACCCGGGTAGACCGATGCCAGAAAGGCCAGGACCGGGGCGTCCGTTTCGTCGCCGCTGGTGGGAACTACCACGCCCGCGTTCGCGATGTAGTGGTTGGCGTACGACACGTGTGCGTCCGGGCCGGGGTCGAGGACGGTGATCTCGGGTGATCGTCCGCGCGCGTCGCGGCTCGCGTGGAGGCGAGCGAGATTCGCCTGACCGGGCTCGTACTCCGACGCCGACGGGTCCTCTGGCGCCTCGAGCAGGATCCGCCCGGGTCCCAGCACCTGGGCGACGCCGTCGATGTGGCCGTCCGTTCCGGCCGGCCCGACATCCAGGCTATGCCCGACCGGGAGCCAGATCACCGTCCTCACGCCGAGGAAGTCCTTGAGCCCCTGTTCGATCTCGGCCCGAGTCATGCCGGGATTCCGGTTGGGGTTCAGGAGGCACTGCTCGGTGGTGTAGAGCGTCCCGTCACCATCGACGAGGATGGATCCACCCTCCAGGACGAGCGGCGCACGAAAGAGCCGCATCCCGAGATGCCCGGCGACTCGTTCGGGCAGCCGGGCATCGTCGTCGTACGGCAGCCATCGGTCGCCCCACGCGTTGAACCCGAACTTCACGGCGGCGACGGTCCCCGCGGCGTCGCGGACAAAGATCGGGCCGCTGTCGCGGGCCCAGGAGTCATTGATCGGCAACTCGAGGATCTCGACGGCGGCCCCGCATCGATCACGGACCTCGCGGGCGTGCCCGGGCGGGCAGACCATCAGGACCGGCTCGAAGCCCAGGATCGCCCGGGCCACGGCCGCATAGTCGTCCTTGGCCTCCTCGAGCCGCCCGCCCCACAGGTCGTGCCGGGCCGGCCAGGCCATGAGGCAGGCGGCGTGCGGCGACCACTCCGGCGGCATCGAGAAACCGGCCGAGGCGGGCGTCGGGTCGATGTCGGGCGCCATCACTGGTTGATCTCCAGCGGTCCGTCGGGGACCTCGATGAGGACGCGGCCGCCGTCCACGACCACGTCGTAGCGGGCCAGGGGCTGGTCGGCGGGTGGATCCAGGGCCTCGGGTGCAGATGCCCTGATAGGCCCGGACGACGCCACCGGTGTGGACGACGATGACCTGATCGACTCCGTCCACCCAGGCCATCTGCATCGTGCCCTCGGGCACGTCCTCGAGGGCGAGGAGGTCAATCCGGCGCACTCCGGGGGGCTCGGTCAGGCGGCCGCGCCGGACGCGCCGGTGGCGCTCCCCGCGAGACCGGCGGCCCACTTCTCCTCGAGCAGCTCGCGCAGGCGCTCCTGCGTCGCCTCGAGCGGCACGCGCGCGACGACCGGCTCCAGGAATCCCAGGACGATGAACTTTCTGGCCTCGTCCGGCGGGATCCCGCGCGACTCGAGATAGAAGAGCTGGTTCAGATCGATTGGCCCGACCGATGACGAGTGCATTGCCCGCCGGCAGTCCGGCTGGTCGATCTCGAGCGAGGGGATTGCCACCGCACGGGTGGCCTTTGAGAGGTTCATCCCGAACTCGCCGAGGAACGAATCCGTCCCGACGCCCGACTTGTCGATCGTGATGAGGCCCTTCATGTACGACCGCGCCCGGTCGAGGAGGGCGCCCTTGGAGAGGAGGTTGCCGGTCGTGTCCCGGCCGATGTGGCGGGTGTAGCTCGTGAGGTCGAACAGTTGGTCCTCGGAACCGAACACGATCTCGGCCTGCTCGACGGAGCTCCGGTCCCCCTCGAGGCGGTTGTCCACCCGCGAACGGACGAGCCGACCGCCCAGTTGGGCGAGCGCCCAGCGCAGCGACGCACCCTCGCCGATCCGGGCGTAGCGGTGCTCAAAGACGACCTGATGCGGGCCGAGATCCTGGATCGCGGCGACGGCGAGGCGGGCATCCCGGCCGAGGACGACCTCCATCGTGCCGTGGAAGAAGCCCTGGGGGACGGTCTGGCCCTCGGCACAGTCCACCTCGGCACCGGATGGGACCTGCTCCTCCACGATCGTCGCATCGGCGCCGGTCCCGAGGCGGATGATGGTGCGGGTGATGAGCGCCCGGTCCGGGTTGCCGCTGCCCCAGCGGATCAGGATGGGCCGGGCAATCCGGACACCGTCCGGGACGACGAGGCGAACGCCCTGGCTCCAGAAGCCACGAGCAAGTTGGGCGAGCTTGTCATCGACGGGCAGCGTGGCTCCGCCCTCGAGGTCCGGGCGAAGCCCGTCGGGGTCACGCGCGAGCGCGGCGCCGAGCGTCTCGAGCGTCACGCCCGCCGCGGCCAGGCCCGGCGCCAGCGCCAGCGCGATGACGAGGTCCTCGCGGAGTTCGATGATGCCGTCCACGCCGTCCGGAAGCTCGGTCGTGGCATCTGCCGGCGGGACGGCTGCGGTGCGGATCCACGGCCGGGCCTCGTCGAGGATCGCGCCGCGGAGA
>JACVXW010000112.1 GCA_015661135.1 Chloroflexota bacterium | reverse complement strand
CCGGATGAATTCGTCAGGGGCGTATTCGTGCCGGACCCGACGGCCGTCGCGGGCTCGGGCCTGACCGCGCGGTCCAGCTTCCTGAAGCTCGGGTCGCGGGCCTATCTCGTGATCTCGATCGCAATGGCGGCGGTCGTTCTCGTCCTTGATGCGCGTGCGCGCATCACCTCGGCCCGGGTCGCGGTGGGTGCCTGTTCGGCTGTGGCGCTCCGGCTCGGCACGCTGGAGGCAACGCTGGTCGGACATGCACTGGCGCCGGGAATCGGCGCGATCGTGCGGGCGG
The DNA here is from genome assembly GCA_015661135.1 of Chloroflexota bacterium. GTDB lineage: Bacteria > Chloroflexota > Limnocylindria > Limnocylindrales > CSP1-4 > UBA5189. The sequence continues at coordinate 5,769 of JACVXW010000112.1, read as the reverse complement.
ACCACCTGGCCGGCCTCAGCCCGATCGACGACGTACGCGGCACCGCCGAGTACCGCCTCGAGGCGGCCCAGGTCCTCGTCCGGCGGGCGCTCGAGGAACTGGCGCGATGACCGCCTGGATCAACCTTGTCGTGAACGGAGCGGCGGTCGGGGTCGAGGTGGATCCGATGCGTCGCCTGTCGGCAGTCCTGCGCGACGACCTCGGCCTGACCGGGACGAAGATCGGCTGCGACGCCGGCGAAGGCGGCGGGCGCCGAGGTACGGACGATCGAGGGCATGGCTGCGGGGCCCGACGGCGGGCCTGCCAGCGAGTTCGACGATCTCGCCGCACTCCAGCGGGCATTCCTCGAGGCCGGGGCGGCCCAGTGCGGGATCTGCACGCCGGGGATGCTCATGGCCGCCGACGACCTCCTCGCGCGCGCACCCGCGCCAGCCGAGCCGGACATCCTCGATGCCCTCGGCGGCGTCCTCTGCCGCTGCACGGGCTATCGCAAGATCGTCGAAGCAGTCGCGGCCGTTGGCGCGGCGGCTGCGACCGGCCCGTCGCACTCCGCGGGACTGCCCGCGGGCGCCGCCGTCGGGAGTCGACTTCGAAAGGTCGACGGGCTGGAGCGCGTCGCCGGGACTGCCAAGTTCGGCGCCGACGCCACGCCATCGAACTCCCTCGCACTGCGTGCCATTCGATCACCCCACGCGAAGGCGCGGTTCACGATCGGCGACCTCGCGCCGCTGCTTGAGCGCCACCCGGGGCTCGTTCGCGTCCTCACCGCGGCAGACATNNGGCAGACATTCCCGGCCAGAACCGGTACGGGATCTATCCGACCGGGAAGGATCAGCCCGCCCTGGCCGAGGGTGAAGTCCGCCATCGAGGCGAGGCCGTCCTTGCGCTCGTCGGCGAGTCTGCCGCCCTCGATGCGATCGACGACGGAGAGGTTCCGATCGAGTGGGAGCAGCTGCCGCCGCTCTCGGGCATGGACGCGGCACTCGCAGCCGGGGCGCCGCGACTCCACGACCATGCGCCGGGAAACATCCTCATCGAAGGGCGCGTCAGGCACGGGGACATCGAAGCAGCCCTCGCCGGCGCCGCTGTGACAGCCGGTGTCGAGGTCGAGACGACCTTCGTCGAGCACGCCTACATAGAACCCGAGGCGGGCTACGCGCGACGCGTCGGCGACAGGATCGAGCTGTTCGTGAGCACGCAGACGCCGTACATGGATCGCGACGAAGTAGCGCTCATCCTCGGCATCCAGCCGGAGCAGGTCCGGATCATCCCGAGTGCCGTCGGCGGCGGGTTCGGCGGCAAGCTGGACCTGTCCGTCCATCCGCTCATCGCCACCGCAGCGTGGCTCCTGGATCGTCCGGTGCGGGCTGTCTGGACGCGGCCGGAGTCCATGGCGGCCAGCCCGAAGCGCCATCCGGCCCGGATTCGCGCGACGGCGAGTGCCTCCGCGGATGGCATGCTGACGGGGCTCCGCTTCCACGGCGACTTCGACACCGGGGCGTACGCGTCGTGGGGGCCCACGGTCGCCAACCGCGTCCCCGTCCACGCGATGGGGCCGTACGTGGTGCCGGCGGTCCTCGCGACCACGCGCGCAATCCACACCAACAATCCGCCCTCCGGTGCATTCCGCGGTTTCGGCGTCCCACAGGCGGCGATCGCGCACGAGGCGCTCATGGACGATCTGGCGGGGCAACTCGGGATCGATGCGCTGGAGTTCCGCTACCGGAACGCGCTCCGGGCAGGGTCGGTGACCGCGACCGGACAGGTTCTCCGTGCGAGCGCCGGGCTGCCCGCTTGCCTGGAGGCGCTTCGGCCGCGATGGACGCGGCTGCGCAACGAGGCCACAGCCTGGAACGACGCCGCGGCCGCGATCGGTGACCCGCGCCGTCGGGGCGTGGGCATCGGTGCCATGTGGTACGGCATCGGCAACACGTCGATGACCAATCCCTCAACGATTGAGATGGGCATCGATCGCGAGGGGACCGTGACGCTCTACTCGGGTGCCGTGGACATCGGCCAGGGCGCATCGACCGTCATGGTCCAGATCGCTGCGGACGCGCTGGGCGTGGAGGCCAGCACGATCCATCTCGTCAGCGGGGACACGGACCGGACCGCCGACGCCGGCAAGTCATCCGCCAGCCGGCAAACCTTCGTATCGGGCAATGCCGCCCGCTTCGCGGGCGAGGACCTGCGCCGCCAGCTGCTCACGCTGGCCGAAGTCGGGGATGACGCGCGCATCGAGCTCGGTCGCGGTCGCGTCACGCTCACCGAGGCGGGCGCCCGGCCCACGGTCATCGACCTCGCCGAACTTCCGGCCGTCCGCGCCACCGATCCGGGGGCCGCGCCGGTCCTGCTCGGCCGCGGGTCCTACGACCCAAGGACCACGCCGCTCGATGCCGACGGCCAGGGGGATCCATACGAGACCTACGCATTCGGCGCCCAGATCGCGGATGTCGAGGTCGATATCGAGCTCGGGACGGTTCGGGTGCTACGAATCGTGGCCGCGCACGACGTTGGCCGCGCCATCAACCCGACCCAGGTCGAGGGCCAGATCCACGGCGGCATCGCCCAGGGGCTGGGCATGGCCCTCATGGAGGCCTACGTTCCTGGCCGGACGGACAACCTCCACGACTACCTGATCCCCACGATCGGCGACGCGCCGGCGATCGAGTGCCTCCTCATCGAGGATGCCGAGCCTGCCGGCCCATACGGCGCGAAGGGAGTGGGGGAGCCTGCGCTCGTGCCGACCGCACCGGCCATCCTCGGCGCGATCCACGCCGCGACCGGCGCGCGGATCACGCGCCTTCCCGCCACGCCGGATCGCGTCCTGGCGGCCACTCGGGCCGTGCCGGGCGGCTTTGCCGCGCGCCCCGGCTGACCGCCCCACCGTCGGCGACCAGCTCTGGCGGCTATGCATCTCGCGGGCATACTCAGGCGCGCGAGTCTCGGGGAACGCACCGCCCGCTCGTTGGCGCGATGCCGCCGAGATGCATAGGTAACGACTGTGCGATCGGCGCACCGAGCGGCGGCTCGCTCCGCGCCGTGCGCCGGGATCGGGCAGACTGAGCCGCATGCCAACCAAGGTCATTCTGGACGTCGACACCGGCACGGACGATGCGGTCGCCCTGATGGTCGCTGCGCTTTCACCCGACCTCGAATTGGTCGGCGCGACGACCGTCAACGGCAACACGGCGGTCCACAACTGCACAGAGAACACCCTTCGCGTCTTCGACTGGATCGGGCTGCCGGAGATCCCCGTTCACCAGGGCATGAGCCGGCCGTTAGCACGCGAGCAGATGACCCAGCTCAACCCGGCCAGCCGGATCCACGGCGACCTGCTGGACCTCCCGCAAGCGACGAAGGCCCGCGTCCAGCCGGGCCACGCGGTGGACTGGCTAATCGAGACGCTGCTCGCATCGAGTGGCGACATCACGCTCGTCCCCGTCGGCCCGCTGACGAACATCGCCACGGCGATCCAGAAGGAGCCACGGATCCTCGAGAGGATCCCGGAGATCGTGATCATGGGCGGCGCCCACCACCACGGGAACTCCACCGCTTCCGCCGAGTTCAACATCTGGCTCGATCCCGAAGCAGCGCGGATCGTCGTCAACTGCGGCCGCCCGATCCGGATGATTCCCCTCGATGCCACCCATCAGGCCCTCGTGTCGCTGGACGACTGCAGCGCGCTGCGGAACCTGGGAACACCAGCCGCCGAAGCGGCCGCCCGGTTCGTCGAGAAGCGGATCGACGGCTACGACGCCACCCAGCCGATGCACCGGCCCAACGCCGCTCCCGTCCACGACGCGCTCGCGGTGTGCGCGATCATCGACCCGACCATCGTGACGACGCATCACATCCCCGTGGACGTGGAGACGAACGCAGAACTGTCGGTCGGCCGGACCGTTTGCGACTTTCGGTTCCGCAGCGGCCGGCCGGCCAACGTCCACTTCGCTATGGATGCCGACGAACCGAAGTTCGTCCGGATGCTCATGGAGATCCTCGGCCGGACGGCCTGACCGCGAGGGCCACCAGCGGTCCACGCCTCGGCGCGCTAGATTCCGGACATGCCGTTCCGTGCCGACCCGTGGCTCCATGTCATTGCCGGCTGCATGTCGTCGGGCAAGACAGACGAACTGCTTCGGCTCCTGCGACGGGCCGAGATCGCGCGCCGCAGGATCCTCCTCGTCCGACCTGCGATCGACAGCCGGACGCCCGGTGAATTCGCGGAGAGCCGGAGCAAGGCGCGCTTCCCGTCCGTCCTCGTGAATCCTGCCGAGCCGTCCGGGGTCCTCGCCCTGGCCAGGGAGCGAGACGCCGACCTCGTCGGGATCGAGGAAGCCCAGTTCTTCGACGATCAGCTGGTGGACGTCGCATTGGCCCTGCGCGACAGCGGCCGCCACGTCATCGCCAGCGGCCTCAACCTGGACTTCGCCGGGCGCCCGTTCGGGCCCCTGCCGATGCTGCTGGCCCACGCCGACGCGGTCACGATGCTCACCGCGATCTGCGTGGTCTGCGGGGACACCGCGACGAGGACGCAGCGGCTCGTCGGCGGTCGTCCCGCCGCGATCGACGATCCGCTCGTCGTCATCGGCGGCTTCGATGCGGCCGCGACCGAAACGTACGAGGCCCGCTGTCATCGCCATCACGAGATCGGGGCGCCGCATGGAACGCCTCCAAGCGCCGCCCCGAGCGAGGTCGGTCGCAGCGCGACTTGACAGCCGGTCGTTGACTGGTCAACGATTAGGCCATGCCCGCAATCACCGTCGATGACATCACGGTCCTGCCGCGCATCCCGGCGCCGGATCCCGTCCTCGCCCGCCAGCGCCCGGTGGAGGGCGTGACCGTTGCCCCGAAGGGCTACGAGGGCGAGGGCTTCCCGGTCCGGCGGGCGTTCGCGGGGGTTGATCTCGCTGACCTCGACCCGTTCGTCCACCTCGACCAGATGGGCGAAGTTGAGTACGCGCCCGGCGAGCCGAAGGGCACGCCCTGGCATCCGCACCGCGGCTTCGAGACCGTCACCTACATGATCGACGGCGTCTTCGAGCACGCCGATTCCAACGGCGGAGGCGGCGTCATCACCAACGGCGACACGCAGTGGATGACCGCGGGGGCCGGGATTCTCCACATCGAGAAGCCGCCGGAGTGGCTCGTGGCATCAGGCGGCCTGTTCCACGGCTTCCAGCTCTGGGTGAACCTGCCGGCGGCGCAGAAGTTCGCGGCGCCGCGTTACCAGGACATCCGGGCGAGCGAAGTCGCGCTCGCGAGCACCCCCGACGGCGGCGCGCTCGTCCGCGTCATCGCGGGCGACGTCGCGGGCATGGCCGGCCCCGGGACCACGTACACGCCCATGACGCTCGTCCACGCGACGCTCAGCCCAGGTGCCCGATTGTCCATCCCGTGGCGAGCGGACTACAACGCGCTCGCCTACGTCATGGCCGGCTTCGGGACCGTTGGCGCCACGCTGCCGGGCGGCTCGGAGCCCGTGCCGGTCCAGACCGGCCAGCTGACGGTCTTTGGTGCCGGCAACTCGCTCACGATCTCCGCCCTGCCACCCGGTCGGCAGGAGTCGCGCAGCCCGAACCTGGACGTGCTGATCCTGGGTGGCCGCCCGATCCGGGAGCCAGTGGCCTGGATGGGTCCGTTCGTCATGAATACGCGCGCTGAGGTCATGCAGGCGATGGCCGACTACCAGGCTGGCCGGCTCGGCACGATTCCCGCCATCCACGGGGCCCCGACGACGATCCAGGAGCGGTAACGCGGCGCGCGCCG
>JACVXW010000111.1 GCA_015661135.1 Chloroflexota bacterium | reverse complement strand
GAGGACCGGCGGATCTCGGCGGTCGCGGCCGCCGTCCCTGGCCGGCTACCCGCGCAGTGCTCCGGGGGTGGTCGCAAGCCAGGATTGCCGGGGGCAGCACGGGAAAGGGGATGCATCCACGTACCATGGGGCGTGATTGCGGTCTCGCAATGCATGCTTCATCGAACCGCGGTTGCGTTCCGGGCGCCGACTTGGCAGATTCCGGGGCGCACCGCCCCGGCACGGGAGGCGATCGTTCGAGGGATCGCGCCGGGAGATCGAGCGCGACGACCGAGATCCTGGATTCGCTTCGGCGACCACGAGCGGACCGGGCATGCTGTTGACCATCAGTGGCGGAGGAAACCTGTGACGAGCAACGGACAACTGCGGCCGGCCGGCCGATCGCGGCAGAGCGCCGACAGCAACGCGCCTCAGGGCGTGCCGGGACGCGAGGGCGTGCTGGGACGCGTCGTCGCTCGCCTTGCGGTCCTCGCATCCATCGGCGCGCTCGCCCTGACGGCTGCGGCCCCGGCCGCGCTGGCCGCGGATCCGCTGACGCTGTCGACCGCCTACCCGGCCGTCGTCGTCGCGCCCGGTGCCAAGGTTACCTTCAACGTGAGCGTCACGACGGACACGCCGCAGCGCGTGGCCCTTGCGCTCAGCGGTGCACCCGCGGCGTGGAAGGCGAGCCTGCACGGCGGCGGGTATGTCATCGATGCCGTCCAGACGGACGGGACCGAGGCGGCCACCGTGCGCGTTGACGTCGATGTTCCCGCGGACGCCACCGGGACGACGCGCATGACCCTGACCGGCACCGCCGGATCCAGTGTCGCGGCCCTCGCGCTCGAAATCCGGGTCGCCGCGGACGTTGCGGGTGACGTGACCATCGTGTCGGACGTGCCGAGCCTCCAGGGCCCGTCCAGCCAGACGTTCAACTTCAACCTGCGGCTCTCCAATGACACGGCCCAGGACCTGACGTTCTCGGTCAACGCCCAGGGACCCACGGGCTGGGTCGTGGAGGCCAACCTGACCGGCCAGTCGCAGGCCGCCAGCGCGATCATCAAGGCCGGCTCGTCGTCCGCCGTGACGGTCAGTGCCGAGCCGCCGCCCGGAACGCCGGCCGGTACCTACGACATCGGTGTTGTTGCGATCGCGGGCGAGCGGACGATCTCCGGCTCGCTCCAGGTCATCGTCACCGGGTCGTACGACCTGGCCATCTCAACCGACGGTGGGCGTCTCAACGGACGTGGTGCCGCAGGCGAGGCATCGCCGATCGTCGTCACCGTGACGAACTCCGGGACCGCGGCAGTCACGAACGTCAAGATGGCGGCGACCGGACCCACGGGTTGGGATTTCACGTTCGATCAGCCCACGATCGCGTCGATCGGCGAAGGCGAAACGGTCAACGTCAAGACCGAGATCAAGCCGGCCGGCGACGCCATTGCGGGCGACTACAACGTGACGGTCACGGCGACCGGCGATCAGTCCACCCGGGACTCGATGACGATCCGCTTCACGGTCGAGACGAGCATCCTGTGGGGCATCATCGGCGGCGGTCTCATCGCCATCGTCGCGGCCGGAGTCTGGTGGGTCTTCCAGCGCTACGGCCGGCGGTAGGCCGATGACCACGCCCATCGCACGCCCGGCCCGGCGTCGCCGGTCCGGGTCCGCGTCGGACGCCTCGGCGCCCGCCGCGCCCATCCGGACCCGGGCACTGACGAAGGTGTACGGCGACCGCGTCGCCGTCGACCGCCTGGACCTCGACATCAAGGCCGGCGAGATCTTCGGCCTGCTCGGCCAGAACGGCGCCGGCAAGACGACGACGATCCTCATGCTGCTCGGCCTGACGGAGCCGACCGGCGGTGGTGCCCGCGTCGTGGGGCTGGACCCCCCGCGAGAACCTCCGCTACACCGCCCGCCTCAACGGCCTCGCGGCCGCCGAGACGGAGGAGCACATCAACGTGGTCCTCGACCAGGTGGGCCTCGGCGACCGGGCCGACGGACGGACGGACACCTATTCGCGCGGCATGCTCCAGCGCCTCGGGATCGCCGACGCGCTGCTCAAGGATCCGGACGTCCTGATCCTCGACGAGCCGACCGCCTCGATCGACCCGATCGGCGTGGTCGAAATCCTCGCCCTGCTGAGGCAGCTCGTGCGCGAGCGCGGCATGACCGTCCTGCTGTCCAGCCACCTGTTGGACCAGGTCCAGTCCGTCTGCGATCGGGTCGGGATCTTCTCGAGCGGTCGGCTGATCGGGGTCGGGACGGTGGCCGAGCTCGCTGTCCGCTTCGGTGATGGGGCGGCGCAGCTCGAGGCAACCTTCCTCGGCGAGCCGTCCGGGGCGGCGGAGGCGATCCGCAACGTCGCGGGTGTCGAGAGCGCAGCGCTCGACGCGACCTCCGGGACCTGGCGGATCGTGGTCCGGCCGGCGACCGAGTCCGTGCGGGTGCGCGAGGAGATCGCCGCCGTCGCGGCGCAGCGCGGTCTGCGGCTCACTTCGCTGCGTGAGCTCGAACCGTCCCTCGAGGACATCTACCGAACCGCGGTCGCGAGCATGGCCGCAGATCCCACCCATGTTGGAGCCGTGGCATGACGGCCGAGACGGCCGAGGTGAGGACATCGTCCGCGCCGGTCCCGTCCACACGGCCGCGCGTGGCCGGCTGGCGGATCGTTGCGGGCAAGGAGCTGGCGGATCACCTCCAGAGCACGCGCTTCCTCATCCTGCTGCTACTCCTGGGCGCAGCGACCCTGGTTCCGCTCTACTTCGCGTCGGACACGATCAAGTCCGTCGCGGACCAGGTGACCGACGCGCGCGGCGCCTTCCTTGCCCTGTTCCTTGCCTCCGCCCGCGACTACCCGATCCCCAACGTCATCACCTTCGTCGCGATCGTGGCCCCACTGCTCGGTGTCGCCTTCGGCTTCGACGCGATCAACACCGAGCGCTCGGACGGAACGCTGCCCCGGCTCCTGTCGCAGCCGATCTATCGCGACGACGTGGTGAACGGCAAGTTTGCCGCTGGGCTGGCGGTCATCACCGTCGTGCTCGTCGCGGTCGTCGGGGTCATCTCGGGATTCGGCATCGTCCGCCTCGGGATCGTGCCCGGCGCGGACGAGCTGATCCGGCTCTTCCTGTGGGTGGTCGTGACGATCGTCTGGGTGGGCCTCTGGCTCGCCTTCGGGCTCCTGCTGTCGGTACGCATTCGCCGCCCGGCGAACGCCGCGCTGATCGGCTTTGGCGTCTGGGCGCTGATCGTCTTCTTCGGCCAGCTGATCGTTGGCCTGGTGGCCGGGGTGATAGCACCGTTCGCCACCGCCGCCACGGACGAGCAGTACCTCGCCCTGCGGAGCCTGTCCGAGCAGGTCCTGCGGATCCTGCCGCTGACGCTCTACCAGGAGGCGTCGACCGTCCTCATGCGGCCTGACGTGACCACGGTCTCGACGCCGTCCACGATCAGCCAGCTGGGCCAGCTCCAGCAGCAGGCCCAGGGCCAGTTCCTCAGCTTCGACCAGAGCGCCCTGCTGGTCTGGCCGCACGTGGTCGCCCTCGTTGCCCTCACCGCGGTCTGCTTCGCGGCCGCCTACATCTGGTTCATGCGCCAGGAAGTCCGGGCGTAGTCCCGAGGCTTCCCGGCTACGCCCGGTCCCGGGTGCCGCGGCGCCTCGGTGCCGCGCCGCATGCCGGGTGCCGGTCATGCGCCCCGTGAATGAGTTCTGACAGTTCGGCACCCACGCTGTCGCGGTTCAGCCGCCCGGCGTATGAAAGGCACCACTTCATGCTGTGTGGGAGTGGGGAATTGCAGTCCGCGTGCGCGGATGCCACCCACTCAGTCGCCGGGCGCATAGCCTGCCAACAACAGCACGCCTGTACCCCGTACCGGAATCGCGCCGCGCACCGGAATCGCGCCGCGCACCGCCATCGCGCCCTCGGCGCTCGCGTACAGTCCGTCCATGCCTGACTCATGTTGCGGTGGCACCTGTTATGACGAGGCCTTCGATCCCAGGCTCGCCCAGCGGGAGCTGCGGGCATTCAGGCGGAACGGCCCCGGCCGCGCCTCGCAGGCGCTCGCCGATGCGCTGGCGAGCGGTGGCACCGAGGGCCTGACCGTCCTGGACATCGGCGGTGGTGTCGGGGCGATCCACGAGCAACTCCTGGAGCGGGGCGCCGCCAGGGCGGTGGATGTCGACGCCTCCCGGGCCTACCTGGAGGCGGCCCGAGAGGAGGCCGTGCACCGCGGGTGGCCGACCGGGTGACCTTCCGCTACGGCAACTTTGTCGAGCTCGCCCCGGAGATCGACGCCGCCGACCTCGTCGCGATGGACCGCGTGGTGTGCTGCTTCGGCGACGTCGACGCCCTGGTGGGCCTGGCGGCCGAGCGGACGCGGCGCCGACTGGCGATCACGCTTCCGCCCGAGTGGCGCCTCTTCCGTTTCGGGATCTGGGTCGGCAACACCTGGTACCGGCTCACGCGCTCGGAGTACCGCGCCTATGTCCATCCCCACGAGCGGGTGGTGGCGGCCGCACGGGGCGCCGGGCTTGCGCCGGTAGCGGCGACAACCGTGGGGATGTGGCGCCTGCTCGTCTTCGAGCGGCCGGTCCTCAGCGTGGATAGCCCGTGATCCGCCGGATCTCGCGGTAGAGCGGACGAAGTCGCTCGTACATCGGCAGGTAGACGGACCGGTACAGGTCGTCGTAGATCCCGCTCGACGCCCGTGACGGGTCGAACCGCTCGCCGATCCGGACCATCTCGGCGACGGCGGTTTCCGGGTCGGGGTGCAGGCCGAGCCCGAGCGCCGCATCGATGGCAGCGCCGAGGCCGGCAGCCTCGTGCGTGTGGGGCCGCGATGCCGGGATCCCGAAGACGTCGGCGAAGAGCTGGACCGCCGCCCGGGATTGCGACCCGCCACCGGACACCCGCAACTCCCTGATCGGGACGCCGCTCCTCTTCACGGTCCGTTCCGCGCCCTCGCGGAGGCCGTAGGCGAGACCCTCGAGGATCGCCCGGTAGACATGGGCGCGGCCGTGGACGTCGCCGAAGCCGACGATCGCGCCCTTCGCCTCAGGCCCCGGGTAGCGCACGCCGGGCATCCAGTACGGCTGGAGGACGAGGCCCATGGCACCCGGCGGCGACGCGGCCAGGAGGTCCTCGAAAAGCGCCTCCGGCGGCACGTCCAGGGCCGCTCCCCGGGCGATCTCCTCCGCGCCGAACTCACGCTTGAACCACTCCACCATCCAGAAGCCCCGCAGGACCTGGAGCTCGACGAGCCAGGCGCCGGGAATCGCGGCCGGGTAGGGAGGCAGGAGCGGGATCGCCTCGAGATAGCGCCGATGGGTCGTCCCGATCGTCGCGGTCGTCCCGAACGAGAGCGCCGCCACGTCCGGCGTGACGGCCCCGGCGCCGAGCGCTTCGGCCTGCTTGTCCCCGGCGGAGGCGATGACCGGCGTCCCGGCGGCAACGCCGAGGTGGGCCGCCGCCGAAGACGTCAGCTCGCCGAGGGTCGCTGTGGGATCGACGAGCTCCGGCAGCCACGCCCGATCGAAGTTCGCGACTTGCCACTTCCAGTCGAGCCGGCCGGCCCAGCGCGAGCGCTTGAAGTCGAACGGGAGGTAGCCGATCTGGGCGGCGGAGGAGTCCACCCAGCGGCCGACGAGCCGCTCCGTGAGCCACGATGACAGGACCCCGTACCGCCGGATCCGGCGCCAGACGCCGGGCTCGAAGCGCTCAATCCAGTTGGCCTCGCAGTCCGCCTGGAAGCGGGCCACCGTGTCCCGGACACGTGCCGCCCGAAACGCGAGGCCCCAGACGCCGCCGACGGCCTTCAGTCCCTCGGTCTGGCGCTGGTCCAGCCAGACGATCGCAGGACGGAGCGGCGTGCCGTTCTCATCCGACACGACCACCGTGACCCGCTGTGTCGTCAGCGCGACCCCGGCCACGGAATCCGGCCGGGCTGCCGGGTCCGCCCAGAGGCGCCGGCACGCATCGCCGATGGCCGTCCACCAGACCTCGGGGTCCTGCTCCGCCCAGCCGGGCTCCGGCGATACATACGGCTCCACCGGCACGCGGCCGATCGCCACGAGCGCGCCGCGCGGGTCGAACAGGAGCGCACGAACGCTCTGTGTCCCGACGTCCAGCGCGAGCAGGTGGTCGGCCGAGCCCATAGGGCCCCTCCTCGTGCGTGCGGCGCTCTGGTGCGTCGCTCCCGCGTATCGTGCCCGATCGGGCGGCGCTCGGAACGGTGGCCTGGAACGGTGGCTGGAACGGCGGCTAGAACGGCGGCCAGGGGACCGCCGGCCAGCGCCGGTTCGGCTGCGGGAACCGGCCGAACCTGAGGAGTGAGGCCACGCGCCGGCGCGTGGCGCTGACCTCGGAGCGGTCCAGGAGGCCCTCGAGCGCGACGCCGAGATCCGCCCGAAGGCCGTCGCGCACACGCTCGAGGCCTGCCGCCTCATCGGCCTCGAACGGTGTCCCGCGCCAGGCCCACAAGACGGTTCGCAGCTTCGGCACGGTGGAGAACGTCACCCCGTGGTCCACGCCGAAGAGGTGGCCGTCCGGCAGCGGGAGGATGTGCCCGCCCTTGCGATCCGTGTTGTTCACGATGGCGTCGAAGACGGCCATTCGGCGCAGCCGCCGATCTTCGGCGACCACCATCGCCACCCGATCGACGGCCGGATCCGCGTGGATCCACTGCTGAACCATGCCCTCGCCGAAGGGTCCGTCCCGGAGGACAGTTGGCGGCACGATCCGCCAGCCGATCGCCTCGGACACCAGGAAGGCCGCGACCTCTCGATGAGCCAGGGTGCCCGGCGGAAAGTCGAACAGTGGCCGTTCGGCGACGGTCGCCTTGTAGACGGCGTGGATGGGCTCGACCAGATCGGGATGGTG
>JACVXW010000110.1 GCA_015661135.1 Chloroflexota bacterium | reverse complement strand
CCGGGTTGGCGTGGTGTTCGGCCGCGGCGTGCAACAGGGCCTTCGAAGGAACGCACCCGATGTGCGGACAGCTGCCCCCGAACCAGCGCCGGTCGATGACGGCGACGCTGGCGCCCCGGGCACGCGCCTCGAAGCTCGCGGCCTCGCCGGCCGGGCCTGCCCCGATCACGACGAAGTCGAAAACGGGCTCGTTCACGCGTCTGCCCCTCGCTGGCGCCGTGCCTCGAAGGCGAGGATCGCCGCAGTTGCGGACACGTTGAGGCTGTCTGCCACTCCGTGCATCGGTAGCCGCACCGCCTCGACATCGGCGGCATCCCAGTCTGCCCCGAGCCCGTTCGCCTCGCTGCCGAGAACGATCGCGAGGCGACCTCGGAGATCGGCATTGTCGTACGGCAGGCCGGCATCTACGCGTGCCGCGACGATCCGAAGCGCGTTCCCGCGCAACCAGGCCAGCGTCTCGACCGCGGTCGCGGTCGCCAGGGGCATGGAGAACGCCGTCCCGACGCTGGCCCGGATCACATTCGGGTTGAAAAGATCCGTGCCGCCGATCGCGATCACGGCGGTGCAGCCTGCGGCATCCGCGTTCGTGGCGGGCGGCCGGACCACGAGGACGATGCCGTCCGCACGATCCCCAAAGGCAAGTGTCTCGAGGACGCGATCCGAGACCTCGGTCGGCGAAATCCCGCGCGAGCGAAGCGCCTCGATGACGGCGTCGGCGTCCGTGCCGCTCAGGAGCGCCGGGCAGGTGAAGGCAGTCTCGACGTCAACGCCGGCCGTGAGCGCGCGGGAGCACTCTCGCGCCCCGTCGACCAGGGTCAGGCCGGTCGTGGCGCGCGCGCGCCGATCCCGAAGGGCAACTGCAGCCTGCACACGCGGGTTGTGGGTGCTCACAATGACCGTCACGCCGCCATCATCGCCGCTCTGCAAGGTGCGGGTCCAGCCGTGCGGCTGCCCCGAGCCGCAAGGTAGCCCCGGACGTCGCGGTCAGTACGGCGCTGATTCCCACGACGCTCCCCGGCGTGCCTCCCACGGCCGCTGCCAGCGACGTCGCGAGCATCTCGGCGTCCCAGCCGGGGGTATGCGTCGTGACCAGCCAGAAGGCTTCCGGGTCCGCGACGCCCCGGCAGGCCTCCAGGAGTTCGGCGATGCGGCGGTCGAATTCCCACGCCCTGGTACTCGCATTCGGCCCGTGCCCGTAGGACGGCGGATCCAGGACAAGGCCCGCGTACCGGCGTCCGCGGCGGTGCTCCCGTCGCACGAAGGCCAGCGCGTCGTCCACGATCCACCGGATTGGCCGGTCACTGAGGCCGGATCGCTCGGCGTTCCGACGGCCCCACGCGACGGCCGGTCTCGACGAGTCCACGTGGACAGCCGCCCCGCCGGCGCGGGCCACGATCAGCGTCGCAAGCCCGGTGGACCCGAAGAGGTTCAGCACCTCGGGTACCTGCGCCGCACCGGCAGGTGCCAGGCGGCGCCGCACAGCGTCGGTCAGCCACCGGGCATGGGCGGCGTGTTCCGGGAAGAGGCCGACCTGTCCGCCAGTCGTGGGGCGGATCTCCACGGTTATGCCCCCGATTCGAATCGGCGTCGCGGCCTCCTCGGGGGGCGCGCCCGATGCTGTCCGCCAGCCCAGCCCACGGCGGTAGGTCATGGCCTCGGCCCATCGCTCGGGTGACCGCGGCCTTCCAACCGCCCCGGGGGCCGGCCGGTCCAGCACGAGCGAGCCGAACGATTCGAGTCGTCGTCCAGCGCCGCAATCGAGCAGGGCGTAGTCGTCCGCGGCATCGGTCGTCACGACCCCATCATCGGGCTGTGAGGCCATCCGCGCCGGTTCGGGGCGACCGGTCGAACGGGAATCTCATGTATCCTCCTGCCCGCGGGCGGTTAGCTCAGTTGGTTAGAGCACATGCTTGACATGCATGAGGCCACTGGTTCGAGTCCAGTACCGCCCACCATGACTGCCCGCCGGACGGCGACGGGCGCCAGACAGCGATGATCGGGACACACCTCGATCGCTTCGATCACCAGAGAGCCGGGTCACGGCTGGAAGCCCGGCGATCGTCCGGCGACGGCACCACCCGCGAGCGGCCGGAGAACCGGCCCGGGTCCGCCCGTTAGCGCGGCACGAGCGTGCGACCCGGCGCCCAGGGTTCCGGATCGCGAAGGCGGGTGGAACCGCGGGAGGGCTGACCTCTCGTCCTGTCGGACGGGAGGTCGTTTTCGATTCTCAGGGAGGCTCAGGGACGCGGATGAATGAACAGGAGCGCGACGAGGAAGAAGTCCTCGAAGCCCCGGTGCGCGGCTCGGCCGACGAGCTGCTGGATGCTGGCGCTCACGATCCCATCGATGCGATGCGCCATTCGGCCGCGCACGTCATGGCCGAGGCCGTGCTCGATCTCTTTCCCGGCGCCCGGCTCGGCATTGGGCCCGCGATCGCGAACGGCTTCTACTACGATTTCGATCTGCCACGACCGCTCACGCCGGATGATCTCGAGGCGATCGAGGCGAGGATGCGGGAGAGCGTCGCCGCAGGCCACGCCTTCGTACGGCGGGAGATCGCGCTCGCCGATGCGCGTGCGGCAGCCCACGGAGCTGGCCAGGCGTACAAGGTCGAGATCCTCGACGACCTCGAGGCGAAGGCAGTCGCGGCAGGGGAGCCGACGCCCGTGACGAGCTTCTTTGAGCACGCTGCCTTCAGCGATCTATGCAAGGGCCCGCATGTGGAGCACACCGGGCGCATCGGCCCGTTCAGGCTCCTCTCGGTAGCCGGCGCCTACTGGCGCGGCGACGAGAAGCGACCGATGCTCCAGCGCGTCTACGGCACGGTCTGGGCCACCCAGGAGGAACTGGATCTCTATCTGTGGCGACGGGCGGAGGCAAAGAAGCGCGACCATCGCCGGCTCGGCGTCCAGTTGGACCTGTTCAGTTTCAGCGATGTGAGCCCGGGGTCCGCGTTCTGGCATCCCAGAGGCCAGCGCATCTGGCGGACGCTGGAGGCCGCGATGCGCGAGCTTCAGGCGGAGCGAGGCTACGAGGAGATCAGCACCCCGATCCTCGTCCACAAGAAGCTCTGGCAGCAGTCGGGCCACTGGGACCTGTACGCCGAGAACATGTTTCGCCTCGAGTCCGAGGGCCAGGAATTCAGCCTCAAGCCGATGAACTGTCCCGAGAGCACGGTCGTCTACCGGTCTCGGCTGCGGTCCTACCGTGACCTCCCAATCCGCTACAGCGAGTTCGGTCGGCTGCACCGGAACGAGCGATCCGGCAGCCTGTCCGGGCTCACCCGGGTCCGCCAATTCATCCAGGACGACGCCCACGTCTATGTCCGGCCGGACCAGCTGTCGGCCGAGATCGAGGCCATGCTGCGCGAGGTCCGGGAGGCCTACTCCTGGTTCGGGTTGCAGCCCCGGTTCGCCTTCGCGACCAAACCGGACAAGGCTCTCGGCGACCCCGCGCTCTGGGAGCGGGCCGAAGGGCTGATCCGCGTGGCGCTGGATCGATCCGGCGCGGACTACGTGGTCAAGCCGAAGGACGGCACCTTCTACGCCCCCAAGATAGACATCTACATCGACGACGCACTCGGCCGCGAGTGGCAGATGGCCACCATCCAGGTCGACCTCGTGATGCTCCCGGAGCGCTTCGATCTCAGCTACATCGATGAGACCGGGCAGCCGCAGCGGCCGATCGCCATCCACCGGGCGATCTACGGGTCGCTCGAGCGGTTCATCGGGATCATTCTTGAGCACTTCGCCGGCGCACTGCCGCTCTGGGTGGCGCCGGTCCAGGCCGTGATCATCCCCATCGCCGACCGCCATCTCGAAGCTGCCGGGGAACTCGCCGCCGTCATGCGGGCTCGTGGCCTCAGGGTGGAGGTGGACGGCTCCGATGGGCGGATGCAGAACAAGATCCGGCTCGCCCAGGAGCAGAAGGTTCCGTACATGATCGTGCTGGGTGACCGCGAGGTCGGTGACCGAACGGCCTCCCCGCGAACACGGGCAGGCGTGCAGCAGCCTGCTGTTCACTGGGAGGACCTCGCCGCCCGGCTTGCCGCGCAGGCGAGCGCCAGGCGGCCCGACTAGCGAGTGGTCAGCCCCGGCTGCCGCGGGCCGGATGCATCCCCTTTCCCGTGCGGCCCCCGGCAATCCTGGCTTGCGACCACCCCCGGAGCACTGCGCGGGTCGCCGGCCACGGACGGCAGCCGCGACCGCCGAGATCCGCCGAGATCCGCCGAGATCCGCCGGATTTCCCGGGCGCGGCGCGGGCGTCGAGCGTGGCCGGGCCGGGCGATACGCCCCGTCGGGTCCTTGGGCGGGCTCGATCCCTGCCTGAACCTGGCGAGTGCTCCCCGGGGGAGCATTGGCCATGAAGCCGCGCAGAGGCCGCGGCGGTCCGCGAAGCCGCGCCGGTCCGTGCCCTGGACAGACGTTGTGATGTGCATGCCTAGTGCGCGCCAGGCGTCGTTGCCCGCCTCGGAAAACCCGTGGTATAGTCCCGCGGCGGCCGGAGGGCTCGGCCCTGCCGTGTCCGCCGCTGTCGTCGTTCCTAGCACCGGAGGGTCACCATCAGCCGAGACCTGCGCGTTAACCAGATGATCCGGATCCCACAGGTTCGGGTGATCGACGAAGAGGGCAACCAGTTGGGCGTGCTGCCCACGCCGAAGGCTCTCGAGATGGCGCAGGAGCGGGGCCTCGATCTCGTCGAGGTAGCCCCGATGGCAGCCCCGCCGGTAACCCGCTTCCTCGACTTCGGACAGTACAAGTACGAACTGACGAAGCGGGAGAAGGAAGCGAAGCGACGGCAGCGCTCGGTGACATTCAAGGAAGTCCGCCTCTCGCCGAAGATCGGCATCGGAGACTTCGAGACAAAGGTCCATCGCGCGGTCGAATTCCTCGAGGACGGCGACCGAATCAAGGTCACGGTCCGGTTCCGGGGTCGAGAGTTGACCCATCCGGAACTGGGTCGGAACTTGCTGGCAAAGTTCATAGATCAGGTCAAGGAACACGGTATCCCGGAGCGCACTCCGGTTCTGGAAGGCAAGTCGATGTTCATCACGATGGCATCGACCCACAAGCCCAAGGGACTCGAAGCGCCGGCGAAGCCGGGTCGGACCGCCGAGGAGGAGCCCTCCGAGGCTGGGGCGGCCGAGATCCAGGGACCTGCAGCTACCAGCCCGGCGCCCGAGCCGGCCACGACGGGAGAGTGACGGCACCGTGCCGAAGATGAAGAGCCACAAGGCCGCCCAGAAGCGCATCGGCGTGACCGGCAGCGGCAAGGTCATCCGCGTGAACGCGTGGAGCGGCCACCACCTCGAGATCAAGTCGTCCCGGCGCACGCGGCGGTACGCGGGCAAGTCCGTCATGACGGCCGTGCATGCGAAGCAGGTCCGGCGCCTGCTTCCGTACCTCTAGGAGCGTCGTTAGAACATGTCACGAGTCAAGCGGGGCGTCACCGCCCACAAGCGGCACAAGCGCCTCCTCGATGACGCCGAGGGCCGCAAGGGAACACGCTCGCGGCTGATCAAGCCGGCGCGCGAGGCGCTCCTGCACGCCCTGGCCTACGCGACGCGCGACCGG
>JACVXW010000109.1 GCA_015661135.1 Chloroflexota bacterium | reverse complement strand
GACCACCCGTGCGGCGGTTGAAGAGGGCCTCGTCGCCGGCGGCGGCACCACCCTCCTCCAGGCCATCCCGGCCCTTGACAAGATCAAGCTGGACCCCGACGCCCAGGTCGGCGTCGAGATCGTTCGCAAGGCCCTCGAGGCTCCCGCCCGGCAGATCGCCGACAACGCCGGCCAGCCCGGTGAGGTCGTCGTGGCCAAGATCAAGGGGCTCAAGGCCGGTCACGGCTACGACGCCCTCAGGGACGAGTACGGCGATATGTTCAAGAAGGGGATCGTCGACGCGGCCAAGGTGACGCGCTCGGCCCTCCAGAACGCAGCCTCCATCGCCGCGATGGTCCTGACAACGGAAACGTTGATCACGGACATCCCGGAGAAGAAGGAAGGCGCCGGCGGCGGCCACGGCCACGGCGGCGGAGACATGGACTTCTAGTCCAGGCTCTTCAACACATACAGGCAGCGAGCCCGGCCGTGAGGCCGGGCTCGTGTGATTCCAGTAGCGCCGGTCACGGCTCGTCGGCGGACGACACGCGCCTCGAGCCTGGATCCGGCCGACGCCGCGACAGCGTCACCGTGCCGATGCCCTCACGGCGCAGCGGAACAACGGACTGAAGCGCCATGTCCACCAGGCCGGCCATGCCCTCGTCTAAGGTTCCTCCCGATTCCAGATGGCGACCACTTAGTCCCATCGTCACCCCATCGAACGGTATCGACCCAGATGGGAGACGACGATGAACGACACCGCACGAATGATCCTCTTGATTCACGCGAGCCGGCGCGAGGATGACTGGCGACGTGCCGACGACTGGCGCCGGATGCACGCTCGATCCGATGCTTCACCGATCCAGGCAGCCGAGCCCACGCGCCGGGCAGGATTCGCGCAGCTCCTTCGGTTGATCGTCCGGCACGAGTGACTTCGTCCCGGGTATTGCCGGTCGGTCGTGATGCCCGCATGATCGGTGGCGTGACTCGCCGGGGCAGCAGCCGGGTCTTCGTCGGGCGCCAGGCTGAGGTCGATCGTCTTCAGGAGGCGTTCGCTCGAGCCGTTGATGGGCATCCGTCGCTCGTCCTGGTCGCCGGCGACGCCGGTGTCGGGAAGACCCGTCTCGTCGCCGAGTTCAGTCGGCGCGTGGAGGCGACCAACTCCACCACGATCGCAGGGGGCTGTCTCGACCTCGGAGAGGGTGGCCTGCCCTACGCCCCATTCGTCGAGGCGCTCCGGGCGGCCGCCCGCCATCTGGATCCGGCTGCGAGTCAGGCCGCCTTCGGACCGTCGGCGGACGTGCTCGGCGGGCTCGTCCCGGACCTCCACCCGGCAGCCGTCGTCGTCCCTCGTGCAGACCAGCGCGACGCGGCCGCCGGACTCGCTCGGCTGTTCGATGCCGTCATCGGCGTCCTCGGCAGGCTGGCCGCGGACCGGCCGCTGGTCCTCGTGCTCGAGGACATCCACTGGGCCGATGGCTCCACGCGCGATCTGATCAGGTTCCTGCTTCGGAACCTTCGGGACGAACGACTTCTCATCGTCGCGACGTACCGCAGCGACGATCTCCATCGGCGGCACCCGCTCCTGCCGCTACTAAGTGAGCTGGAACGGGCGGACCGCGTGGAACGCCTCGAACTGCGGCCCTTCGACCGTGACGAGCTCGCCGAGCAACTCCTGGGCATCCTTGGTGAGCAACCTTCGCCGACACTCGTAGACGCTCTGCTGCTCCGATCCGACGGCCTGCCGTTCTATGTCGAGGAGCTCGTCGCGGGATCGGCTGACAGCGCGTCTCGCCTTCCGTCCACGCTTCGCGACATCCTCGGCTTGCGTCTGGCGACCCTGTCGCCCGCGTCGCTTGCGCTCGTGCGGGCCGCTGCCGTGATCCGCGGGCGCATCCCCCACGACCGCCTCGCCGCCATCGTCGACATGGATGAGAATGCGTTGATCGGATCCCTGCGTGAGGCCATCGATGCGCGGATCCTCGTGCCGACGGGCGGCGGCGACGGCCCGGCCTACACGTTTCGCCACGCCCTCCTGCGCGAGGCGGCCTATGACTCGCTCCTGCCGGCAGAGCGGGTCGCGATGCACGCCCGCGTCGCAGATCACCTCTCCGAGACGATTCGTGCCCAGCTGAGGCCAGAGCCATCGACGCTCGCCGACTTCGCCTTGCATGCCTATGAGGCCCACGACCTGCCCCACGCCCTGTCCGGTTCGGTCATGGCGCTCCGGGCCTTCATCGATGTCGTCGCCTACCGTGAGGCCTTCGTGCATGCCGAGCGAGCGCTCGAGCTCTGGTCGCGCGTGGACGCTCCGAGCGATCGCGCCGGCATCGGTCACGCGGACCTCCTCGCCCTCGCGGGTCAGATGGCATCGGCCGCGAACCGCCCCGAACAGGCGACTGCTCTCACCCAGGATGCGCTTGCCGAGTTCGACGACGCTGGCGGTCGCGAACGCCGGGCTTCGGTCCTGGCCGACCTGCAGTGGTACGCGTGGGAGTCGCGCGCCTTCGAGGTGAGCGTGGCCGCCGCCGAGCGTGCGTTCGAGCTTGGCGGGTCGGGGGCGCCGACCAGGTTGAAGTCGCAGGTCACGAGGATCCTTGGCGCCCAGCGCTTGGGAACTGGGCGACTCCACGAGTCCGCGCGCCTGCTCGAGACGGCAATGAGCGTTGCCGACGAGATCGATGATCACACCTCGTGGTCCGCCGCGGCGAGCGTGCTCGCGCACGCTTTCGCCGACCTCGGTCAGGCGGCACGGGCAGGGGACTTGCTGGATCGGACGAGCGAGGCTGGTACGTATGACGGATTGCCATTCGAGCGCATCCCGTCGGAGGTGGATCGGAGCATCGCAGCCCTGACGATCGGCCGTTTCGACGATGCGGAGCGCTTCGCAAGGTTTGGTCTCGAGCTCGCGACGCGGTACGGCTGGGAGGCGCGCTTCGGATGGATGTTCCGATCATGCATCGTGGACGCGCTCTTCGAGCTTGGCCGCTACGACGAGACCGAGGTTGTTGCGGGACCGGCCCTGACCCGCGGGGCCATCCATCACGACATCCGTTGGACCGCGACGACGATGGCTCGCGTCGCGGTCGCCCAGGGCCGGCTAAACGAGGCGCATCGACTTCTGGACTCGCTTGACTCGACCACGCCCACCGACTACGAGAATGCCTTCACGGTCGTGGCGCGCATGGATCTCGTGCGAGCAGAGGCTCGACACCAGGACATCGGGTCGACGGCCGACCCGGTTGTGGTAGGTCTCGATGATCGTGAGGGCGCCGCCGACGCATGGGCCCTCCTTGGGCTTGGCATCGAAGCCTGCGCGGACGGGATCGTTCTCGCTCGTCGCCGCCGCAGATCGGGCGACCCCTGGAGGCTTGAGGCGAACGCGGAGAGTTGGCTTTCCACGCTCCGCTCCCTTGAGAGGCGGTACTCCGCGGACGGCGGTGGAGGCTCGCGCTTCGAGGCGATCCTCGCGACCGCGGAGGCCGAGACTTCTCGGGCAGGAGGGGCCCCTGATCCGGCGGCCTGGGAGGCTGCCGCCGATCGATGGCTGGGCCTGTCTCATCCGTTCCAGGCCGCACAGGCCCGACTCCGTTTCGCCGAGGCACTGCTTCTCACGGGTGGGGACCGTCCTACGGCGGAAGCGACCCTCCGGGCCGCACACACGACCGTCTTGCGAATCGGCGCGATTCCTCTTCGGGTGCAGATTGAGGAGCTCGCGATCGCATCGCGACTCCGACTCGATCCAACGACGCCCCCTCCATCGGTGACCGACACGAGGGAGGTGCGCCTCACAAACCGCGAGCGGGATGTCCTCCGCCTGGTTGCGGAAGGCCACACGAATCGCGAGATCGGGGATCGACTGTTCGTGAGCGAGAAGACCGCCAGCGTCCACGTCTCGAACGCGATGGCAAAGCTCGGCTCCCTGTCGAGATACGAGGCCGCCGCCGCCGCCAATCGACAGGGGCTCCTCTGAGTCAGCATTCCTTGGCGTCACGATTCCAGGCCGGCCGCTCTGGCTCACGACACTAAGCCGCCCGACCCTTGACTCTTGCAGCGTCGCGTCGCGTCCCGTTCGACGGGCCGATCGCGTCGAATACTCATGCCATGAGTGGTAGGCATGGCGACCGCCCCGGTTTCGGCGCTGCGGGCGAACCTGACCGGCTTGCGGATCTGTTGTTGAGCGTGGGCTGGCGCCTGTCACGGTCCGGCGGCGGCGTCCGAGCCCGAAAGAGCGCGCCTACCACGCATGGGGTGAGTAGACGGCGCAATCGGGGCCGGCTGACGGCAACGGGTCCCGTCGGCCGGGCCGCACGATGGGGCGTCGAACGGGCGAGCGATGCGGATCGGGCGATGCGGTACGGTTGCCCCACGGACCTGGGTCCGACGTCGCCACTGCCGGGAGGAATCCGATGCATCGCCGAGCCATTGCGCTCCCCGCCGTCCTCGTTGCCATCTCCCTGATCGTCGGCGCCTGCGGCAGCGCGACCCCGGCCCTGACCGATCCGACCGAGATCCTGACCAGGGCCGTGGAGGCCCTCGGGAAGGCCAAGTCGCTCCACATCGAGGCGACCGTGGACGGGACGATTTCGCTCGATCTGACCGGCAGCGGCACGGCCAGCGACCTGACCCTTGGCGGCACGACGCTCGACGCGGACGTGGATATCGAGAACGGTGACATCCGGATGCACCTCGCAGTGCCGGCCATGCTCGGGCTGACCGCGGACGTGGTGGTGGTCGGCGAGGACAGCTACACCCGGACATCGTTCACCGGTGAGAAGTACAAGAAGGGGAGCGCCGCCGCGAGCGGCGTGCCCGTCGACACCAGCAACCTGGCCGAAAGCCTGAAGATGCTCGAGGAATGGCTCAAGAAGCCCGAGATCGCGCCGAAGAAGCTCGACGATGCGGCCTGCGGGAGCAGCAAGGGTCCTCGTTGAGAAGGACGCGCTCCGCCCGGTGACCCTCACCCTGAAACTCACGGCGGCCGATGTCGGTGATCTGACGGTGGCACTGACGTTGTCGAAGTGGGACGAGGCCCCCAGGATCGAGGTTCCCCCGGCCGACCAGATCGAGTAGGACCAGGACGCCTGCGCCGGCGCTGCAGCGCGGCCGCGGCACGCCGCTCGGGCACGGGATCCCCGATGGACCCCAGGTGAGCCCCGGCAAAGGGGCCGGTCCTACAATGGCGCGGTGAGTCCCACCAACCCCGGTCGAGCGTCGAAGCGCGCCACCGGCACCGGCGCCGGCGAGGGTTCCGGGCGCGCCGACAGGCCGTTGGACGCGCCGGAAGCGACATCGGGAACGCAGATCGAGGACCTCCGGGACGCCGCGGTGGATCAGGAGCCGGCCTGGATGCAGGAGGCGAACGCAGCGGCCGCAGACGCCCCTCGCGACCCGCAGGCGCCCCCGGACCCGGCCGCGGAACGCCGCCGCGCGGAGGCGCAGGCGTCCCGTGAGCGAGAGATCCTGGCCCGGCTGAACCCGGAGCAGGCCCGGGCCGTCACCACGACGGATGGTCCCGTCCTCATCCTCGCCGGCGCCGGGTCGGGCAAGACACGGGTGCTCGCCCATCGCGTCGCCTACCTGATCGGCGTCAAGGGCGTGCCGCCCTGGCGGATCCTCGCCGTGACCTTCACGAACCGCGCCGCGGCGGAGCTGCGAGAGCGGATCGTCCGACTGGTCGGGGAGCCCGGCAAGGAAGTGGAGGCGGGGACCTTCCACGCGCTGTGTGCCCGCCTCCTGCGCCGCGAGGGCACGGCCATCGGCCTCGATCGGCACTTCCTCATCTACGACACAGACGACCAGGTCGCCCTGATGAAGCAGATCCTCCGCGAGGAAGGGCTGGAGGCCAAGGGCGAGACCCGGCCGCAGTCCATCCTCGGCGCGATCAGCCGGGCGAAGAACGACATGGTGGACCCCACCGAGATCCCGCCGCTCCGGATCGCGACCGGCGCCCTCGTCCAGGTAGCCCGGCTCGCCGGCAAGTACCGGGACGCCCTGAAGCGAGCCAACGCGGTCGACTTCGACGACCTCCTCCTTGACGCCGTCCGGCTCTTCCAGGAGTCCGCGCCGAGCCTGAAGAAGTACCAGGAGCGCTGGCGGTACCTTCACGTGGACGAATACCAGGACACGAACCGGCCCCAGTACCTGTGGATCAAGGCGCTCGCGAACGGCCATCGCAACCTCGCCGTCGTGGGTGACGACGACCAGTCGATCTACGGCTGGCGCGGGGCGGACATCCGGAACATTCTCGACTTCGAGCGAGACTGGCCGGATGCCACGGTCGTGAAGCTGGAACAGAACTACCGGTCCACCCAACGAATCCTCGACGCCGCGCACGCCGTGGTGTCCCGGAATCAGGCTCGCACGGACAAGAAGCTCTGGACGAAGAACGACCAGGGCCGGAAGATCGACCGCTTCGAGGCCTACAACGAGGAGGAGGAGGCCGAGTGGATCGCGCGCCGGGTCGAGGAGCTGAGCGGCGCCCGCGCCTCCGCCCTGACGCGCCGGGCCGATGACAGCGGCGGGACCTTCCGGCTTCGCGACATCGCCGTCCTGTACCGGACCAACGCCCAGTCGCGGGCCATCGAGGAGTCGTGCCTCCGCTACGGCATCCACTACCAGGTGGTCGGCGGGACCCGGTTCTACGCCCGCAAGGAGGTCAAGGACGCCCTGGCCTACCTCCGGATCCTCCGCTCCGACGCGGATTCCGTGAGTTTCGAGCGGGTCATCAACGTCCCGGCGCGCTCGATCGGTGACCGGACGATCGAGGTCATCCGGTCCGTGGTGGCGCGCGAGGACGTGCCATACTGGCTGGCCCTGGAGCACGCGGCCGAGGGCGCGGTACCGGAGCTGGCCGGCCGGGCGAAGACATCGATCGCCGACTTCGTCGGGCTCGTCCGGCGCCTGCGGACTCGAATCGGCACGCTGCCCGTGCCGGAGCTGCTGGACGAGGTCCTCGAGCGGTCCGGCTACCGGGCGATGCTGGCCGACGGCACCGAGGAAGGCGAGGAGCGCTGGGCGAACCTGCTCGAGCTGCGCGAGGTCACGACGCGCTACGACGACCTGTCCCCGGATGACGCCCTTGACCGCCTGCTCGAGGAAACCGCGCTCGTTGCCGACCAGGATTCGTACGAGTCGGACGCGGACAAGCTGTCGCTGATCACGATGCACGCCGCCAAGGGCCTCGAGTTCCCGATCGTGTTCATCGCCGGGATGGAGGAGGGCCTCTTCCCGACGAGCCGGGCGATCGAGGCCGAGTCCGGCTTCAACCCGAACCCGGCCGGAATGGAGGAGGAGCGCCGCCTCGCGTACGTCGGCATGACCCGGGCCAAGGATCGCCTGTATCTCTCGCACGCCTGGCAGCGGGCGACCCGACGCGGGCCGGGCGGCTGGATGGCGGAGCCGTCGCGGTTCCTCCTGGAGATCCCGCCGGAGCTGATGACCGGGCCGCGGCTGACGCCCGCCGAGGGCGATCTGGACGGCGCGGACGCCGATGCCGCAGGCGCGGACGATCTCGGGATGGTCTTCGGCCGGCGCGCGACGCGGTTCGGTACGCCGATCCGGGCGTCCGGCGGCGGGGCATTCCGGGAGGGGAGCGGTCGCCCCGGCGGGCCGCGAGCGGGAGAAGCCTTCCGGCCTTCACGCGATCTCGCTGCGAAGCGCGAGGCATTCGCCGGAGGCGCGAAGTCGCCCGCATTCGGCCGCCGGCCGGCGCCCGAGGTCCTTGCACCGCGGCCGATGATCCCGGGCGAGCGGCGCTATCGCGACGGTGACCGCGTTCGCCACGCGCGCTGGGGCGACGGGATCGTCGTGACCTCCAAGCTGACCCGAACCGACGAGGAGGTCACCGTGGCCTTCCGCGACGCGCAGGTCGGCCGCAAGACCGTCCTGGCCTCGCTGGCCGGCCTGGACTTGGTGGGCTGATGCGGTGATGCAGGAAGATCTGATGCTATGATGCATGGCATGAGAACGACCGTCACGCTTGACCCGGACACCGACGCGATCGTCCGTCGACTGATGCGCGAGCGGAAGCTCACCTTCAAGCAGGCTCTGAACGCCGCGATCCGCACCGGCGCAGGCACAGGGGTCCGCAAGACCGTCTCCTACACTCGGACAAAGAACATGGGCATCCCCAAGGTGCCACTCGACAAGGCTCTCCAGCTCGCGGGCCAGCTGGAGGATGAGGAGATCGTCCGGAAGCTCGCGCTCGGAAAGTAGGCGGTCGTTGCAGCTTGTCGACGCCAACGTCCTCATCTACGCGGTCAATGAGGACGCGCCAGCACACGCCGTCTGCCGCCGGTGGCTGGACGATGCCCTGGCGGGGAACGAGTCGGTCGGGTTCGCCTGGATCGTGCTCCTGGCGTTTCTCCGTGTCGCCACGAACCCGGCGGTGCTCGCTGACCCGATGTCGGTCGAGGAAGCGACCGATCAGGTTCGTACGTGGTTGGCAGCGCCGGCCGCTATCGTGGTCGAGCCGACGGCACGCCATGCCGACCTTATCGCGGGACTGTTGTCGGGGGTCGGCACAGCAGGCAACCTCGTGAACGACGCCCATCTCGCGGCGCTGGCGTCGGAGCATCGAGCGACCGTTGTCACGTTCGACCGGGACTTTGGCCGTTTTCCCGGGTTGCGGACTGCGCGGCCGAGTCCATAGTGCCGGCCCTTCTCGGCCCAGAGGAACTCGCCTCGATCGCCAACCTGCGCGAATTCGAGGTGCCGGCACGGGCGCGGATGACCGGCCCGAACTTCGACTATGTGGCCGGCGGGTCCTGGGACGAGATCACCCTGGCCGAGAACGACGCCGCGTGGCGGGAGTTCCGGTTCGTCTACCGGGTCCTCACCGAGATCCCGGCGGTGGACGTCTCCGGTTCGTTCCTCGGACGATCGCGCGCCCTGCCGATCGCGATCGCGCCGATGGCGGCCCAGGCGATGGCCCACCCCGATGCCGAGGGTGCAATGGCGCGGGCGGCCGCGGCCGCCGGAATCCCGATCGTTCTGTCGACCTCGGCGTCCATGACCATCGAGGCGGTGGCGGAGGCCTCGCCGGACGCCGATCGGCTGTTCCAGCTGTACCTCGTCCGCGACCTCGGCTACACGCGCTCGCTCGTCGAGCGGGCCGAGGCAGCCGGCTACCGGGCGATCGTCTTGACCGTGGACCTGCCCGTCCTCGGCTACCGCGAGCGCGACCGACGGAGCGGGTTCCGGTTGCCGAGGATGCCGAACGTGGAGGGGTCGAAAAAGGGCGGCGCGGATCGGGGCCGCTATGCCGGGCTGGAAGACCAGCGGTCGATCGGGCTCACCTGGGCGAACCTCGCGACGATCCGATCGTGGAGCGCCCTCCCGCTCGTGCTCAAGGGGATCGTGGCACCCGACGACGCGCGTCTCGCCGTGGAGCACGGCGTGGACGGGATCATCGTCAGCAACCACGGGGCGCGTCAGCTGGACCGCTCGCTTGCGACAGCGGACGCGCTCGAGGGCGTGGTGGCCGCCGTGGGCGGACGGACCGAGGTCTGGGTTGACGGCGGGATCCGCCGTGGCCTTGACGTGGTTATTGCGCTAGCTCTCGGCGCGACTGGCGTCCTCGTTGGCCGCCCGTTCTGCTGGGCCCTCGCCGCGGGCGGCGAGGCGGGCGTGGAACGTGCGATCGCGATCCTGCGCGAGGAACTGGAGATTGCCTTGCCACTCCTCGGTTGCGGATCCATCGCCGACATCCGCCGTGAGCTCGTGACGCGTCGAGCGGTCGTCAAGTACGAGGATGCCCAGTAGAGAGAGGTCACGTCCGCGGTTCAGTAACTCGCCTCATCAGTTCGTTT
>JACVXW010000018.1 GCA_015661135.1 Chloroflexota bacterium | reverse complement strand
GTACGGCGTCTCAGCCGCAAACTCGGCGGCGCACGTGTCCACCATGGCGTAGCCGGGGACAAGCCCACACGCAATCCGCGCGGCTCGGACGCTCGGCTCGGGCACGCCCGCGAGACCCGCCAGCTCGCGGTCTCCGAAGCCGGCCCGCTTGACGGTCGCCAGGAGTTCGGTGCCGTCTGGGTCCGTGCCATCAACCAGCCGCTCGCCGGCGACACGGACTTCGGCCTCCAGCGCGACGTTTCGGCCGAGCTCGGCGAGGAACCACGCGTGGATGCCGGTCGCGGCTCCAACCGCGGCCTCGGGGACGCCTCGTCGGAGGAGAGCGAGGATTCGCCAGAGCCGGTCGTCAGAGGGAGCGAGGAATCGCTTCAGGACGATCGGGGCCGCAGTTCTCTGGGCATGGCGCGTCGATTCGCAGGCCTTGCCAAGCTCGTCGATCCAACGGATCGGGGCGTCGCCGTGGTCTTCCGGAGCGACAGACCGGTCCGCCCCGAGGACAGCGGCCAGGTATTCCACCGTGCCCCGCCAGGCCGGGTCTTCGGCCAGCGGCCCGGCGCCGGCCTGTTCCAGGCCGCGGAGCGCCTTGTTGAGGGCACTCCCGAAGGTCCGGTCGATCGCCATCACCTCGCCCGTGGCCTTCATCTGGCTGCCAAGCGATCGGTCGGCGTTCGGAAACTTGTCGAATGGGAAACGGGGCAGCTTGACGACGACGTAGTCGAGGGCCGGTTCGAACGCGGCCACGGTCGTGCCGGTCACGACGTTCGGGATCTCTGCCAGCCGCCGGCCAATCGCGATCTGGGCGGCGACCCGGGCGATCGGATACCCGGTCGCCTTGCTCGCGAGGGCGGAGGACCGCGAGACCCGCGGGTTGACCTCGATCACCGCGTAGTCGGTGTTGTCCGGTGAGAGCGCGAACTGGACATTGCAGCCGCCCTCCACGCCGAGTGCCCGGATGATCGCCAGTGCCGCGCTGCGAAGGCGCTGATGAACCGGGTCCGGCAGGGTTTGAACCGGCGCGACGACGATGGAATCGCCGGTATGCACACCAAGCGGATCCACGTTCTCCATCGAGCAGACGGCGATGCAGGTGTCATCCGCGTCGCGCATCACCTCGTACTCGACTTCCTGCCATCCCACGAGGCATTGCTCGACCATGACCTGCCCGATGGGGCTGGCGCGCAGTCCCGCCCGGATGCGCTCGCGGTACTGCAGCTCCGTGTCCACGATCCCGCCGCCGGTGCCTCCGAGGGTGAATGCCGGGCGCACGATCGCCGGCAGGCCGATCTCGGCGAGCGCGGCGTCGGCCGCAGCGGCGCGCGCCGCCGGCGTGTCGCCCGCGACGATCGCCGATGGCGCGTACGGCTGGCCGATCCGGTCAAGGAGGTCGCGGAACTGCTCGCGATCCTCGGCCATCTCGATTGCCGCGAGCGGCGTGCCGAGCAGCTTCACGTTGTAGCGTGCTAACACGCCCGCTCGGGCAAGGTCCATCGTGAGGTTCAGGCCGGTCTGTCCGCCGAGCCCGGCGAGCAGGCCCTCCGGCCGCTCCCTCGCTATCACGGCCTCGATCGCCTCGATCGTCAGGGGCTCGAGGTACACGGCGTCCGCGACCGTCGGGTCGGTCATGATCGTGGCCGGGTTTGAGTTCACCAGGATGGTGCGGACGCCCTCCGCCCGGAGCGCGCGGCAGGCCTGCGTACCCGCGTAGTCGAACTCGGCCGCCTGGCCGATCACGACGGGTCCGGATCCGATGATCAGGACGGAGGCGGGCTTCGTCAGGGTCACAGCCTGCGCACCGCGGCAGCGAACCGATCGAAGACGGCGAGCGCGTCGAGCGGGCCGGGCGCGCCCTCGGGGTGGTACTGGACGGTCTCGATCGGCAGGTCGCGGTGGCGGAGACCCTCGACCGAGCCATCGTTGAGGTTCACCTGGCTGACATGGAAGCCGGACCCCGCCGGCAAGGAGGCCCCCACGACCTGGACCTCGTGATTCTGGGCCGTGACCTGGACACGGCCGAGCTCCACGTCGCGAACGGGATGGTTGGCGCCGTGGTGCCCGAACCGGAGCCGGCTGGTCTCTGCGCCTGCGGCCCGGCCGACGATCTGGTGCCCCAGGCAGATCCCGAGCAGCGGTCGCCCATCCGCGATGATCGAGCGAACTAGCGCGACCGGACCATCGAGCCGCGCCGGATCGCCCGGGCCGGGCGACAGGACGACACCGGCGACGTCCGCGGCGAGGACCGCCGCCACGTCCGCGGTGTGCGGCAGGACTCGCACGCGGAGGCCGCGGTGGACGAGGCTTCGGACGATGTTCGCCTTCAGACCGAAGTCGACGATCGCGACGAGTGGACCGGGCGCGTCCGACTGTCCATGCTCCGTGACCGCCGCCGGCGAGACCAGGCCGACGAAGTCCTGGTCCTCCCAGCGCGGGACGGCCCCGGCCCGACGGCGGGCGGCAGGCTCGTCAATGGTGCCGGGCTCCAGGATCACGCCGCGGAGGCTCCCGCTCGTTCGAAGATGACGGGCGAGGGCGCGGGTGTCGACACCGGCGATGGCCGGAATGCCCGCGCCGCGCAGGAGCGCGGCGAGCTGGCGCGCGTCGTCGAGGACCGCCGCGGTCGCGTTCGCCACGACCAGCCCTCTGAGCCACGGCCGCACGGACTGGTCGTCCGCCATCAGGCGACCGTAATTGCCGATGAGTGGGTACGTCATGACGACGATCTGGCCGGCGTAGGAGGGGTCAGTGCAGACCTCCTGGTAGCCGGTCTGACTGGTGTTGACGACGAGGTCCCCGCCGGCGCCGACCGGCGCACCGAAGGCCACGCCCGGGAAGACCGACCCGTCCTCGAGCGCCAGCAGCGCCGGCCCGAGGTCGCCGATCCGCGGATCAACGACGGCGCTGGCCCGGGGCCGCGGCGGGGCGATCACGCGGACATGCGGTCGCCGGGAGCGGGATCGAGGGGAACGGCGGGAGCGCCCGGTCGCGGGGCGCGGCG
Source organism: Chloroflexota bacterium (assembly GCA_015661135.1). Lineage (GTDB taxonomy): Bacteria > Chloroflexota > Limnocylindria > Limnocylindrales > CSP1-4 > UBA5189. The sequence goes on along the minus strand of JACVXW010000018.1, from coordinate 8,800 downwards.
ATGTCCGCCGCCGATGGAGCCGTGCGCAGCCATCGAGCCTCCTTCCCGGCCTCACGGGACCGGTTCGCCGGCCTCACGGGACCGGCTCTCAAGGGTGGCCAAAGGGTAGCACGGGACTTGCCTTGCGGCCGCGAGGCCCGGAACGAGGCGGCGGTGCGGCAGGCCTAGGTCGAGTCGGGCGGCGCCGGTGTATCGGCCGCGAGGCCCAGGCGATGCGCCGCGGCGGCGGCGGCTCCGCGGTGCTCCACACCGAGCTTGCCTAGGATGTTCGACACGTGGACGCTTGCGGTCTTGCGGGTGATGAAGAGCGCCTCGGCGATCTGCTGGTTCGTCCAGCCACCGGCCACCAGCCGCAGAACCTCCATCTCGCGCGAGGTCAGCCGCAGCGCAGCCGCCGTCCCGGCGGTGCCGGCACCGCCGCGCTCCCCAGCTCCACGTCCGTCCGTGGCTCCGTCGAGCGTGATCCGCGCCTGCCGGGCCAGCGCCTCCACGAGCCGAACGAGCGGTACGGCACCCAGCGCCCGCCCCGTCCGCGCCGCCGCCCCGAGCGCTTCGGCGGCTTTCGTGCGGGGGCCTCCCGCGGCGAGCGTCGCCGCCGCCTCGCGGAAACGCGCGTAGGCCGCCGGATACGGCCGGTCCGCGGCGGTCCACGCCTGCGCGGCGCGGTCCCAGTTGGCCGCCTCGTCGTGGCCGAGCAGGCGCGACCGCTCGGCGCTGAACAGGACAAACAGCGCCCGCCCTCGCCCCGATCCGGCCAGCATCTCGACCGAACCTCCCATCGCGGCCTGGATGGCCCGGTCGATTCCGGCGACGATCGCGGCGACGCCCTCATCCGCCGTATTCCGGTTCGAACTGAGGGCCGACCTTCGGCCCGACCGCCGCTCCACGGCATCGGCCTCGGCCCGGAGAAGCGTGGCGCCGAGCCAGGCGAGCGACGGATCCGGCGGTCCCGGCCTGGACGCCAGCTCGAAGCCGCGCTGCCCCGCGCGTCGAACGTCTTCAAGGCGACCCTCCCAGGCCGCCAGCTCGCTTTCCGCCGCCAGCAGCGGCGTGAGGAACTCTGTCCCCCCGAGGCGCTCCTCAATGGCGCGAGCGCGCCGCAGCAGCGAGCCGGCGTCCGTCCATGCCCCACGGGCGGTGAGGAGCCGCGCCCGGTTCACGGACAGCCACAGTTCAGGCCGATCGGTTGCACCGCGAGCCAGGCCGGACACCGTGGAGGCATCCGCGGCATCCCAGCGCCCGAGGAGGAATTCCGCCTTGGCACGGAACCCGAGGAGCAGCCCTCCGTAGGTCCGCGCGACCCCCAGCCGCTCCGTGGTGGCATAGCCCGTCGCCGCGGTCTCGAGGGACTCCGTCGTCCGGCCGATGCGGTCCAGCAGCGACGTGAGGTTGAGGGCGGAGAGGGCCATCCCCTCCACGGACTCGAGCCGCTCAGCGATGGCCATGCCCTCGCGGAACCTGGCCAGTCCGGCCTCCGGATCGCCGAGCACGGCGAGCGACCAGCCCAGGACGCCGAGGGCCAGGGCCGCCTCGCCCGGGGCGTCCGCGGCCAGTGCGATCTCGATGGCGGCGCGCGCCTCATCCGCGGCCGCCTCGTACGACCCCGCGAAGAGCAGGATTCCGGCGTGCTGTCCGAGGGCCCGGGCTCGGGCCACGCTCGGCACGTCCGACGGGATGAGACGCAGCGCAGCCTCGACCGCCGCCGCCGCCGCTGGCCGATCCCCGGCCTCCCAGAGGTACCAGCGCAGCCGGTCATGCAGGTCGCCGGCGCGTGCAGGATCAGCGTCTGCATCGACAGCGCGCAGCGCGGCCTGCCCGAGGGTGACGGCATCGCGGTACGACCCGGCAAGGACGGCGGAATCGGCCGCACTCCCGAGCAGGACGTCGGGGGCGATCGCCAGTGCGGCCGCCGCATCCGGAGCGGCCCGGGCGAGCGCTTCGGCCCGGGTCCACAGGCGCTGCGCTTCACCGAAGGCATAGACCTGCTCCGCGGCCTGGGCCGCCAGGATCGTCGGCGACAGGGCGCGATCCGGGCGGCGCGCGGCGTCCCAGTGACGCGCGATCTCGGCAGGGGCCGTGATGGAGCCGGCGGCGGCCCGTGCCTCCAGGGCGGCTGCAAAGGCGGCGTGCAGCGCCAGCCGCTCAGCCGGGAAGAGCTCGGCACTGACGACCTCCTGGAGGAGCGCATGGCGAAACTCGACCATCGGCCCATCGCGCTGCTCGCGGCGAACCAGCACGCCACTCGCGACCGATTCACGCAGGGCGTCGCCGAGGGCTCGGACCGGGAGATCGAGGACGGCCGCCAGCAGTTCATCGTCGATCCGCCGGCCGGCGGCGGCGGCGGCCCGGAGCACGTTCCGGGCGGGCTCCGTCAGCGACCCGATCCGGGCCGCCAGCACGTCGCGCAGCACGGGCGGGAGGTCCCGCTCCACCTCGCCGCCGGCAAGGACGAGTTCCTCGACGTAGAACGGATTGCCATCCGATCGCGCCAGCAGACGGTCGACGGCGGACGGCTCGGGGGCCGCGTCGAGCAGGGCCTCGATCTGCGCCTCCACGTCCTCGCGACCAAAGGCGTGAACATCCAGGCGATCGACCTGTTCCTCGCGCTCCAGTTCGGCCACGAAGGCGAGGTTGCCGACGGCGTCGCCGCGTTCATCGGTCCGCATCGTCAGGAGAATCAGCACCCGACTATCCCGAAGGGCTCTGACGAGGAAGCCCAGCAGGTCGCGGGTGGAGCGGTCGGCCCAGTGGATGTCCTCGATCACGACGACCAGCGTTGTCGTCGCGGCGAGGCGCTCGAACACCCCGAGGATGAGTTCGAACAGGCGGGCCTGCGCTCCGCGGTCCAGCTCCGACGGTGCCGGGACGTCCGCGGCGCGCGTGATCAGGTCGGGAACGAGCCGAGCGAGCTCGGCCCTGGACGGACCGAGCAGCGCCGGCAGGCGTTCCGGCGGGGTGGCACGGACCAGCTCCCGCAGGATCTCGACGAACGGCGCATACGGAATCCCGTCATCGGCCGATCCCAGACAGGCGCCTTCCAGGACGGTGGCACCATCCGCACTCGCGATGTCGGCAAGCCTGCCCAACAGGCGACTCTTGCCGATCCCTGCCTCACCGCCCACGACGACGGTCCGTCCGGCGCCGGGCGCGATGTCGCCGAGGATGGCGCGGAGGTGCGCCAGTTCCGCCCCCCGCCCCACGAAGGATCGACGCTCCAGAACCTCGACCACGGCGCCGGCATCATACGCGCGCCGATCTCATACGCGACCCTGAAGCTCGAGATCAGGCGGGGCTGAAGCCGGCCAGCTCCAGGCGTCGACGGGCCTTGCCGCGCGCCCGGCAAAGGAGGGTGCGCGTGGCCCCCTGGGTGCGCCCGAGCGAGGACGCGATCTCCGTGCCGCGGTACCCGTGGGCGGCCATGAGGAGCGCGTCGCGGTCCGAAGCCGAGAGCAGCGCGAGGGCGGCTCGCATCGCCGCGGCCGCCTCCGCCTGCAGTGTGATCGTCTCGGGGCTTGCCGGCGCGTCGGGGCGCGGCAGCTCGCCGGCGCGCCGATCAACGACGCTCAGATGGCGGCCCCGGCTGGCCACGAGGTTGCCGGCGACCCGGTGGAGCCACGCACCCGGCTCATTGGGCACGCGCCCGGCGTCGACCTCGCGGGCGAGGCGGAAGAACGCTTCCTGGGCGATGTCCTCGGCGGTGTCGATACAGCGGGTGAGCGCCGTGAGGCGCCGGACGAGCGGGCCACGGTGCTGAATCCAGGCCGCTTCCACAATGCCGTGCGTCGGCTGCATTGAATTCCCTCCAAGCGTGCCGCCGGTGTGAGGACCGGCGTGGCCCGACCGTCGCCCTAAGGCGATGGCGGAGGGATTGGGTCACAGCCCCGTCTTGCGTTGTTTACCAGCACCGAGTTGAACAGCCCCGAACTCGCGCGATGCGTTAGGGTTCCCGGATGACAAATCCGCTCCCCACGCGCAAGCCGCGCTCGCGCCGCTTCCTCAAACTGGTGTCGCTTTCCGTAGTCGCTGCGGTCGTCCTGGCCACTACGGCTCCGACTGCGTCGGCGGCATCGATTCGCCGGGTCTGGCAGGCACGGCTCGCTGCCGGCGGTGCGAGCGGCACGGCAGCCCTTACCGCCTACTGGACGGGCAACGGGGCGCTGGGCCTGACCCTGATCGGCCTCCAGGCATCGGCGACGTATCCGGTCGTGGTCTACCGCGGAACCTGTGCCGCGCCAATCGTGCTCGCGCGCCTGCCGGCAGCGGTTGCCGATGCGGCCGGCGCGGTGACCTCGACGGCGGCGGTGTCAGGCGTGGTGATGAATTCGGTCTGGTCCTTCGCTCGGACCGGCGCGATCGCCATCAAGGTGGGTACCGGATCGCTGGCAATGTGCGCCGCGCTCACCTTTCCCCTGGCGACCCGGATCGCGATCACCGGCCTGAAGATCGACCTCCCGATCATCAGGCAGACAACCTCCTACCCGCCGTGCAACGTGGCGATGTATATCCGCGAGCTGTCGCAGCCGGGCGAGGCGGGTGTGACCCTGATCTACGGCCACGCTCGAAAAGGCATGTTCCTGACGCTGCTCGAGCGATCGAAGATCAACAACGGGGCCAGCCTGGTCGGCCTGACGGTTCAGGTATGGACGAGCAACAACCTGGTCACCACTTACACGATCAGCAAGGTCCGCCGCCACGTCACGTCCCTTGACGGGGTGTTCGGGATCGAAACCGGGCAGCTGTGGATCCAGACATCAGAAGGGCCCCGAGGAACGGTGGCGAAGCTGATTGTCGTTGCCAAGCGGACGGGGGTCGAACAGGCCAGTCACGAGGCGGCACACCCGACTCCGCGTCCGGTGGCGTGCTCCTGAGGCGGTCGAGGTGGTGAGCCTGGAAGGACTTGAACCTTCAACCCGCTGATTAAGAGTCAGCTGCTCTGCCATTGAGCTACAGGCCCGCGAGCGGGGAGAATACCGCACAGGCCGGCATTCATGGGCGCGGCGGACCCGAGCGTGGCGGAACGCCGATGCCTTAGCCCCGGCCGAGGACCGCGCGACGCTGTTCGATCAGCCGCCAGATCATCGGCGTGAAGATCAGCTGCATCGCAAGATCCATCTTGCCGCCCGGGCAGACGAGCGTGTTACGCCGGCTCAGGAACGAGTCGTGGAGCATCGACAGCAGGTACGGGAAGTCGATCTCCTTCGGGTCGCGGAAGCGGATGACCACGAAGCTCTCGTCCAGGGTCGGGATGAACCGGGCGATGAATGGGTTGGACGTGTCCACCACCGGGACGCGCTGGAAGTTGATGTGCGTCCGGGTGAACTGGGGCGTGATGTAGTTGATGTAGTCCGGCATCCGCCGCAGGATCGTGTCGGTCACCGCCTCCGTCGAGTAGCCGCGCGTCGACTTGTCGCGATGGATCTTCTGGATCCATTCCAGGTTGATCACCGGCACCACGCCGATGAGGAGGTCGGGGTGCTGCGCGACATCCACCTCGTCGGTTGCGATCCCGCCGTGGAGCCCCTCGTAGAACAGGAGGTCCGTCCCGGCGCCCAGGTCCTCCCACTCCGTGAACGTCCCCGGCGGCTGGCCGTGCGGCGCCGCCTCGACGGCATCGTGGAGGTACTTTCGCGAGCGCCCGACGCCGTTCTCGCCGTACGACCGGAAGAGTGCCTCCAGCTCCGCGAACAGGTTCGCCTCCGGCCCGAAGTGACTGAACGTGTGATTGCCGGCCTCCGACTCGGCCGCGATCCGCTCGGCCATGGCGGCCCGGTCGAACCGGTGGAAGGCGTCCCCCTCCACGAACGCGGCGTCGAGTTTCTCGCGTCGGAAGATCTGCTGGAAGATCCCGGCCACGGAGGTCGTTCCGGCCCCTGATGAACCGGTCACGGCGATGATCGGATGCTTCTTCGACATGCCGCTACCCCTGGGAAGCGACGTCGCGGAACAGGCCGCGCGCCCGGAACAGCGGTGCGTCATACGGTCGCGTGTTGTGGTCGCGATGGTAGGCCTCGATCCGCTCCACCTCCGAGCGCGAGCCGAAGACGAAACCCGTCCGCTGGTGCAGCGCGCTCGGCGTGACCTCAAGGATCGGCCGCTCGCCGTTGGTGGCCCGCCCGCCCGCCTGCTCGATGAGGAAGCCGATCGGGTTGGCCTCGTACAGGAGGCGCAGCTTGCCCCGCCGGGCACTCGCCCGGTCATCCCGCGGATAGAGGAAGACGCCGCCGCGCAGCAGGATCCGATGCGCCTCAGCCACGAGCGAGGCGACCCAACGCATGTTGAAGTCCCGGCCGCGTGGCCCGCTGGAGCCGGCCAGGCACTCGTCCACGTAGCGGGTCACCGCCGGCTCCCAGAAGCGCGAGTTGGAGGCGTTGATCGCGAACTCGCTCGTCTCGGGCGCGACCTGCATGCCGGGGTGGGTCAGGATGAACTCCCCGATCTCGCGGTCCAGGGTAAAGCCGTGGACGCCGCGTCCAAACGACAGGACGAGCATCGTCGTTGGGCCGTAGATCGCGTAGCCGGCGCAGACCTGCTGCCTGCCCGGTTGCAGGAACGCCTTCGCATCCACGGCGGCGTCACGATCCGGATCCACGAGCACGGAGAAGATCGAGCCGACGGACACGTTGACATCGATGTTCGAGGACCCGTCGAGCGGATCGAAGGCGAGCAGGTAGCGGCCGCGCGGCTGATCCGCAGGGATCAGCATGACGTCGTCGATCTCCTCGGACACCATCGCAGCGAGGGTCCCGCCCCGCAGGAACGTACGGACGAACATGTCGTTGGCGAGCACGTCCAGGTTAGCCTGCTCCTCGCCCTGCACGTTGATCGTGCCGGTCTTGCCGCTGCGACCGGCGAGCGAGCCCTTGCCGACCACATTGGCGATCCGCTTGCAGGCGAGGCGCAGGTCGTTCACGAGGGCCGTGAACTCGCCGGTCGCGCCGGGGAACTTGCGCTGCTCGCCGATGAGGAACTCGGTCAGGGTCGTATCCAGCCCGGGGGCTCCGTCCGGGACGGCGTCGGGCAGGGCCGTCGGGCGAGCGGTTGCTGCGGCGGGTCGTGCGCTCACGAATCCCTCTCGCCGGCGGCTGGGCTGGCAGCATGGTCCGCGAAGACGCGGCTGGCCCGGAGGTCGTCGCCCTCGATCGTCATGAGGTCCTCGCGCGTCAGGGGTGCGCCGTCCGGGCGGGTGACCAGCCGGTTCGCATGGCGCAGCCGGGCCCGGTCCAGGGCGTTCCTGATGGAGCGGGCATTGGCGAAGTCCGGCTGGGCCCGCCGCCGCTCGATGTACGCCGCGAGCGTCGCCTCACCGTCCGTGGAGAGCCGGTACTGCATCCGCGCGAGCATCAGCCGGGCGATCGCCAGCAGTTCGTCCACCGCGTAATCGGGAAAGTCGATGTGGTGGGCGATCCTCGAGCGCATGCCGGGATTCATCTGGAAGAATCGGGCCATCCGGTCGCCGTAGCCGGCGAGGATGACCACGAGGTCGTCGCGCTGCTCCTCCATGACGGTCAGCAGGATCTCGATCGCCTCCTGACCGTAGTCACGCTCATTCTCGGGCCGGTACAGGAAGTAGGCCTCGTCAATGAACAGGACGCCGCCCATTGCGCGCTTGAGGACCTCCTTGGTCTTGGGCGCGGTGTGGCCGATGAACTGGCCGACGAGGTCGTCCCGGGTCACTGCCACGAGGTGGCCCTTCCGAACGTAGCCGAGCCGATGGAGGATCTCGGCCATCCGCAGGGCGATGGTCGTCTTTCCGGTCCCGGGATTGCCGGTGAAGCTCATGTGCAGCGACGGCGGCCCGGCCGACAGCCCGACGCTGCCGCGCAGCCGCTCGACCAGGAGCAGCGAGGCGATCTCGCGGATCCGCGTCTTGACGGGCACGAGGCCGATGAGCTCGGCGTCCAGGGTGGCCAGCAGTTCCTCGACCGGCGAGGCGGCAAGCTCGGCGGCGAGATCCGTCGCGACGGCGGAGTTCTCCTGGGCGCTGGTCCCGGTCATCCGTAGCGCTCGCCTTCGGGGCGGTCCGTCGCATAGGAGCGGATCGTGTAGCGGATGGCTCGGCCGGCCGCCTCCTGGCGCTCGAGGCGGAATCCAGGTTCGCGGGACGGCCGGTTCACGATGAACGACAGGCGTATGGTCTCCACCCCGCGCGTTGCGTCAAAGGCGTTCAGCCGGATGTAGCGCGCCGGGAACGTGGCCCGGGCCTCGCGCAGCTCGGTCATCACCCCGGCGGCATCATGCAGGTCGAACATCGGCGCGCCGTACATCTCCCAGTAGGTGTTCCGCGGGTGCGGGTCGTCCGTGTGCTCTAGCGACACGGCCCAGCCCTGCGCCAGGCAGTACTCCACCTGGGCGTTGACCTGCCCGTCGGTCAGGTCCGGCAGGAACGAGAAGGTCCCCTGGGTCAGGCGCATCGTCGGTCGTCTCCGTCTCAGGCCGGCGTGGGTGTGGGCGTGAAGTCGAGCGTATCCGTGCTCGTGTAGTCGAAGGTGACCTCGCCCCAGGTGTCCAGGGCGGCGCGCAGGGGCCGGCACGTGCGGGCAGCGTCGGCCAGGATCTGCGGCCCCTCGTTCCAGATGTCGCGACCCTCGTTGCGGGCCAGGACCATCGCCTCCAGTGCGACCCGGTTCGCCGTTGCCCCGGCCTGAATCCCCATCGGGTGGCCGATGGTGCCGCCCCCGAACTGGAGCACCACGTCGTCCCCGAGGTAGGTCAGCAGCTGGTGCATCTGGCCGGCATGGATACCGCCCGAGGCGACGGGCATGACCCGGCGGAGCCCGCCCCAGTCCTGCTCGAAGAAGAT